>NZ_JARDAL010000002.1:0-187033 GCF_048957595.1 Acinetobacter sp. AS5
TGAATAATCTAAGTAACTTACCGCTGCTTGACCAACGATTAAAACGTTTGAAAATAGAGTTTGAATGACCAAAACAAGAAGGAATATCTCGCCACGGACAGCCTGTTCTAATTCTATAGAGAATAGCTTCAATAAAATTGCGTAAATTTGAGTTGTGGTGAATGGATAAATTACGCAGAATAACTTTCAACTTTTGCCAGTGTTGATCTGTCAGCATGGTACGAGGCATAGCGAATAGTAAAATTGGGTTTGGCGATTTGATTTTACTACTTCGCTATTT
Organism: Acinetobacter sp. AS5; assembly: GCF_048957595.1. Classification (NCBI taxonomy): domain Bacteria; kingdom Pseudomonadati; phylum Pseudomonadota; class Gammaproteobacteria; order Moraxellales; family Moraxellaceae; genus Acinetobacter; species Acinetobacter sp. AS5. The sequence continues at coordinate 281 of NZ_JARDAL010000002.1, forward strand.
TTTTAAGCTAAAAGTGTCAACACACCCTAGTCTCAGCAGCAGAAATATTTTTTATTTTTTTAAAAGTGAGCGAATCACATCCAGATAACTTGGCGGAGCATCGACATACTGACGCTCCCTTAATATCTGGTGCATTCTCGCCAGCTTTTGATGCGGAACAGAGGCCATCAAATGATGTTCAATATGATAGTTCACATGAATCGGGGCAACCAAAGCACGTGCCAACCAACCTGCACGAGTAGTTCGGGTATTGCTAAGGGCAGAATGACTGGTTTCTAGGCCCGCATGCTCAGCCATGGCGCGGATGCGGATGAACAAAGGAAATGGAGTGATATAGGCGAGAGGCCATAATAAATACAGTTTAGGATGTCCGCTGGCCCACAGTGCAGAAAAAATTGCTGCATTTGAGATGAGCATACCGGAACTATTCTTAAACAGATTTTTTGCTAACTCTAAATTGCTGCGATCACCACGCGGAATTGGCTTGGGGTCATTGGAAACGCTCCATTCCAGTAATTCAAGATCCATTAATACTCGACCTGCAAGGAACTTAAGTCCAGATTGCCCATTCAGGTCACGGAAGAATTTCCTGAATAGTGAGCTTTGAGTAATGGGGAAATTTTTTACCAACCCCAGGTCAGGATCATCTGGCTGCGAGGTTTTAGCATGATGTTTTAGATGATAAGGACGATACTTGCTGACATCATTCCAGATCGGGCGTGCACAGAGCCAGTCAGTCAAATGAGTGTTCAACCATTTGGTTTTAAATAGACTATGGTGCGAAGCATCATGCATCAGTATGGCCAGCGCAAGTTGTCGGCCAGCCAAAATGGCCAATGCCAGCGCGGACATCAGGACTTTTCCCCACGTAGGTAAATATTCCCAGCTATAGGCTACCGTGCCAAAGGTCATGACAATTACGGTCCAGGTTGAACCTACTGCCCAGGCACCGTGCAAGTCTGAGGTCGTGGTGAGTTCTTTAATTTCATCACGACTAAAAAGTTCTGTGACACTGACCTTGCTGTTCATTCTTCTGCCTATATTTAGTTCTTATTGCTTTATTCAATATATTTGGATGAAATATTACAGTCAATTTATTTTTGTGTATAAAAAAGAAATAAATTAGACCCCTTGGTCTTTAAAATAGTGTTGCCATAAAAGTTGACCCTGTTTTTCTATTTTGCGGACTGCGAGCTCAAATTGTTGTCGGGCATCGGTGTCTATCCATTCTGCAGGAAGCAAAGGATCAGCACGTAAACTAAACAGGGCAGATTTACCTAGATAAAAGGCACTTTTTGCAGGCTCTGCTAAAGTCAGATTTTGGTAATTTTCAAACCAGTCGTTAATATCATGCTGTACTGCATGATAGGTCTGATGTAGCTCTTCGATATCCCATAAATCACGAATTTCGGTTTCACTTTCCAGTTGACTGACTTGGAAAAAACGTGCGTCAGGATCTAATCCAAACTGGATTACAGCTGTTTTTAATGGACTTAGATTTAGCGTTAAATTATCGGGACGAATAAAAACATTTTGCTCTAGTTCCTGAAAACCATAATAACGCAGCGCTTTTTCTCTTTTATATAAGGCGGTACGGTCTACACGTCCCAAAGTGCCGGTATAGACCAATACATATTTTCCGTTCCATGTGGTCGCCGTTTGCATATCAGGGTGTTTGTTTAAGCTGATAAGAGAAGTATCGAATTTTTTCTCTAGCAATTGATACACGCCGCGTTCCACAGCTTGAATGAAATTTTCCTGATTTAATCGAGCCACAGCTACACGGATACCATTGTCAGAAATCCCCAATAATTCAGCAGCTGTTAATATCCGCTTAATAGTCAAGGTTGAGTTCTTAGAAGCGTAGAGTAAGTCTAAAACAAGATGACGAGCATTCAATTTATAAGTCATGAAACGATATCGTTATGAAAGGGATTGAAAGTTTTAAAGTTTATCCACAATAGCACTTTGTCATGAATAACCCAAAAAAATTGTCAGGGTAAAAGAGGATGAATAAGTGATTTGAGATATACATTTTATTAATAAATTTTTTTCAAACACAATAAAAAAACCCTTATCTTTCGATAAGGGTTTTTCGTATTCTGGAGCGGGAAAGGAGACTCGAACTCCCGACCCCAACCTTGGCAAGGTTATGCTCTACCAACTGAGCTATTCCCGCAATGAGGTGGATTATAGAGAATTCCACAGCAGTGTCAACTCCCTATAAATCTGTTTGATTAATTAATCAGCACGACGCCAAACTGTACCTTGACGGGTATCCTCAAGTACCACGCCTTGATCAAGTAAAGATTGACGAATCTCATCCGCACGTGCGAACTCTTTGGCTTTCTTGGCATCCTGACGCTGTTGAATCAAATCTTCAATTTGTTCAGGTGATAGTACCAATGCTTCCTGACCAATGTCAGACTTGAGGAACTCTTCTACGTCTTGCCGTACCAGACCGAGAATATTGGTCAGGTAACGCAAAGTTGCATAATAAATCGCTGCCTGTTCTGCATTTTCTTCTTTCACCGCACGATTCAGCTCTTTATTGATTTCGAACAATACCGCAATCGCTTCAGGCGTATTGAAATCATCACGCATAGCGGTATTAAAGCGTTCAACTAAAGCCTCATCCAGAGTTTCAATCAGATGATCACCATAAACCGCCTGATAGGTTTTAAATGAGTGATAGAAACGAGACAAGGTATTTTTTGCTTCTTTTAAGGCAACATCCGAGTAATTCACCGGGCTACGATAGTGTGAAGACACAATAAAATAACGTACCACTTCCGGATGGAATTTTTCAATCACGTCGCGAATGGTGAAGAAATTGCCTAAAGACTTCGACATTTTCTCGCCATCGACATTAATAAATCCGGCATGCATCCAGTAATTGACATACTGTTCGCCAGTAGATGCTTCAGATTGTGCAATTTCATTTTCATGGTGCGGGAAGGTCAGATCAGCACCGCCGCCATGAATATCGAAATGATTGCCTAGGCAGCAGGTCGACATTGCTGAACATTCAATATGCCAGCCTGGACGGCCATTGCCCCAAGGTGATGCCCATGACGGTTCATTTTCCTTGGCATGTTTCCAGAGGACAAAGTCAAACGGGTGTTTCTTTTCAACTTCGACGTCGACACGTTCAGACGCACCGGCTTGCATATCTTCCAGTTTACGGCCAGAAAGACGACCGTATTTGGCGAATTTTTCGACCTCAAAGTAGACATCACCATTATTGGAAGGATAAGCCGTACCTTTGTTGACCAGGTTGCCGATCATATCTTGCATTTGATCGATGTAATCTGTCGCTTTAGGTGCAACATCAGGTGCAAGGCAGCCCAGTTTGGCAAAGTCTTCATTCATCGCATCAATAAAGCGACCTGTTAATTCTGAGATACTTTCGCCATTTTCATTGGCACGTTTAATAATTTTGTCGTCAATATCCGTAATATTGCGCACATATTTGACCTTCCAGCCTTGGCTACGCAGGAAACGGATAATATAGTCAAATGCAACCACTGTACGTGCATGTCCAATATGACAGTAGTCATAAACCGTCATACCACAGACATACAGATCAATTTGACCTTCAACACGAGGTACGAATTCTACTTTTTTGCGTTGCTCTGAGTTATATAGAACAAATGGTTGCATAGCTGTTCAAAAGACTTCAAATAAAAGGATGAATCATCTTAACCTAAGCATAATTATTCATAAAGATAAAAGCGTAAAAAGCCTCAGTTATTTAGGGGAGTTAGGCGACGAGAGCGATTTATAAAGAAGAGGTTCAGGAAGTGAAATGGCGATATTGAGCTTACATTTTCAGAGACAGTATCCGTCAGGGTAATTGAGTTAAATTGAAATGAGGATGATTTAGTATGAATCCCATTCATTGAGACGAGAGTGAGGATATTCTAATAAAAAATAAAAATAAGCACATTCTACAGTTTTAAAAATGGAGTGAATGTAGAGGCGGAGATACCAGATTGCGCAAGTTGAATACAATCTGAATATATTAAAAATCCGTCGAATCTTCTACATTTAGAAAGCTTACAATTGCATAGCTATGCTAAAATTGCGAAAATTATGCCCATCAAACCAGAGTTTTTCTCTGTCCTTAGCGTAGGTAAACAGGCTTTGAATCCACAAAAAACAGCGAATCAACTAGATTTCCAGAAAGTCGCACTTGAAACACTGCGCATCGAAGAAAATGCACTACAGATTTTAGCAACACAGATTGATGACCGTTTTAGCCGGGCATGTGAAATTATTCTACAGTGTACTGGCCGTCTGGTGATTACCGGAATGGGCAAGTCAGGTCATATTGGCCGTAAAATGGCGGCGACCTTTGCTTCGACCGGAACACCGTCGTTCTTTATGCATCCGGGTGAAGCCGGTCATGGCGACTTGGGTATGCTGGTGGCTGGTGATGTGCTGATTGCGATTTCAAACTCGGGCAAGAGTGATGAAATCATGATGTTGATGCCACTCATCAAACATCTGGAAATTCCGCTGATTACCATCAGTGGTGATGATCGTGGTCCAATGCCACAAAATGCTGATGTAGCTTTGACGTTGGGTAATATCCAAGAAGCCTGTCCACTGGGTTTAGCGCCGACATCGTCAACGACGGCAACATTGGCTTTGGGTGATGCTTTGGCGGTGGCTTTACTGGACGCTCGCGGCTTTACCTCAGATGATTTTGCACGCTCACATCCTGCAGGTGCGCTGGGTAAGCGTCTGTTATTGCACGTGAAGCATCTGATGCGTACTGGCGCAGATTTACCTAAAGTCTCGCCAGATACCGCCATGAATAAAGTATTGTACGAAATTTCCAACAAGCGCTTGGGCTTAACCACAGTCGTCGATGAAAATGATGTGTTGCTGGGGATTTTTACCGATGGTGACTTGCGTCGCTTGATTGATAAGCAGCAAGGTTTTGATGTCAATCTGGCTATTCAGGACGTGATGACCAAAAATCCGTTGACCATTTCTCAGGAAGCACGTGCAGTGGTCGCACTGGAACGTATGAATGAACATAAAATTAATCAATTTGTAGTTGTTGATGATGCCAATAAAGTCATTGGCGTGATTAGTATGCATGACCTGATTCAGGCTGGGGTAAATTAATAAATGGCATCTTATGTATTATTAGAACAGGCACGTCATATTGCAGCACTGGTGCTTGATGTAGATGGTATTTTAAGTGATGGCTTTGTAACGCTGACCAATACTGGCGATGAGATCAAATCCTTTGACATTCGTGATGGTCTGGGCATGAAACTGGTTCAGCAGGCGGGAATCAAGGTGATTATTATCACCGGACGTAAAAGCAATATCGTAGAAAAGCGTATGTCGGATCTGGGTGTTGATTTGGTCTATCAGGGGCGTGAAGATAAAGGTACAGCACTTCGTGAAGCCTGTGCGCAGCTCAATATAGATCCTGAAGATTGCCTGTACATGGGCGATGACTGGCCTGATCTGTCTGCTTTTGCCATTGCCGGCATGAAAGTGACCGTGCCGAATGGTCATGTCGAAGTTCGCCGCCGTGCCGATCTGGTGACTCAGGCGCAGGGTGGACGTGGTGCGGTGCGTGAAATCTGCGATATGCTGTTAATGTCCAAAGGCATGTACCAAGAGTTACTTGAAAAATATACTCGTGCGCCTTATTAATAAGTCATATCTTTTGGATTAAGTACACCGCTTATGGATACTAAAGTTTTATATATTACGGCCGTGATTATTGCCGCAATAAGTGGTGGTTATTACTATTACAGCGGCAAGGGTAACAAGCTGCAGGCAGACTCTGCGCGCAGCATGACCTATTCCGCTCAAAATATTAACTTAACCCAGACGGATGAATCAGGCCAGGTATCGGTTCGTGCCCAAGTGGACCGACTTGAGCAGAACCTGCAGCTAGAAACCTCAAAGCTGGAAAATCTGCGAGCATCGACCTATGACAACGGTAAAGTCGATGCGACTTTCTTTGCCAAAATGGCGCATGGTTATGATGACAATACAAAAGTTGTACTCTCTCAAGAAGTGCTCGCCACCAAAATCATGCAAAATGGGAAAATGCAGTTCCGTACTGAAGAACTGACCGCTTTTCCGAAAACACGTGAAATTGAAACAGACAAGACAGTGATTGTGGAATCTCCACAGGCTGAATTTGTCAGCCAGGGTCTTAAAGCCAATCTTAATGATGGTCAATACGAATTCTTTAATATTCGAGGAAAGTATGAACCAAACTCCTAAAGCCAAAATGATGCACACTTTCCTGAAGCGTATGACGCTGGCGACTGTGGTTGGACTCGGTTCAATCACTGCTTTTGCGCTGCCATCTGACCGTAACCAGCCAATCACCTTGCTGGCTGACCGGGCGACTTTCAATGAGCGGACGGGTGTGACGACGTATTCTGGCAATGTCATCATTGAACAGGGTACCATGAAGCTGCAAGCCAATTCGATTGTGGCCAATCTGAACAATAAGCGCCAGATCAGCCTGATTACGGCGACAGGCAGCCCGGCACAGTTCCAGCAAAAAGTGGATCCGGCCAAAGGTCTTGCCAAAGGTCAGGCGCAGAAAATTGTCTACAATGCTGAAACCGGGATTATTACCTTGTCAGGTAATGCCTTCCTGCAACAGGACGGTGCCAGTATTCGTGGTGCGACTTTAAAATACAGCATGAACAAAGGCGATATCGAAGCCACCGGAACGCCAAACAAAACTGGTTCATCGTCTGGCCGCGTACAAATCGTGATTCCACCATCTAGTTCAACATCCTTCCCGGGAGCGCGTGATTAATGGAGCAATCGCAGCAGGTTCAAACCTTAACCATTAAGCATCTGGCGAAAAACTATAATAAACGCTGGGTAGTGAAAGATGTGTCGTTCAGTATGGAAAGTGGCCAGATTGTTGGGTTGCTCGGACCAAATGGTGCCGGAAAAACCACCAGTTTCTATATGGTGGTCGGTCTGGTGCGGATGGATAAGGGGGAAATCTATCTTGATGATCTAGATCTTTCCGACCTTGCAATGCATGAACGGGCACGTAAGGGAATTGGTTATTTGCCGCAGGAAGCTTCGATTTTCCGAAAACTGACAATTTCCGAAAATATTATGGCGATTCTGGAAACCCGTAAAGATATGACCAAGGCACAACGTCAGCAACGTCTGGCGGAGCTACTGGCAGACTTTAAAATCACCCATATCAAAGATTCCTTGGGTATGAGTGTATCCGGTGGGGAGCGACGTCGTGCCGAGATTGCGCGTGCACTCGCGGCTGATCCAAAATTTATGCTACTCGATGAACCTTTTGCCGGTGTCGATCCAATTTCGGTCGGAGATATTAAGGATATTATTACGACCTTGAAAGATCGCGGAATTGGGGTACTGATTACCGATCATAACGTGCGTGAAACGCTGGCGATTTGTGAGCATGCCTATATTGTCAGTGAAGGCGCATTGCTTGCTGAAGGCACACCAGAAGAAATTCTGGCAAATGAGACTGTGAGAAAAGTTTATCTGGGTGATGATTTCACTGTTTAAATAATCCTGCTTTATATAAAAACCCTGCATCAGACGCCAGTTGTCGGATGCAGGGTTTTTTTTGCTCAAATCAAAGTGAAAAAGATTTCTTTTAAAAGGATTTGATATATTGTTAGGCTAGAACAAGAAACATTACATAATTATGCGATTTAGGGCAGAACACTTTAAAAAAAATCAGGGGAAAACAGATCAAAAAAGAAAGAGATTGATACTTCTTCTTTTGCCTTTATCTGTGTCTTTGGCGCATGCAGAAAACTCACCCCATTATTTTTCCAATCTCAAGAATGGCTTGGGCCAGCTGATTGCACCCAAACCGACACGGTCAGGGCATAGCATTGATATCACGTCGCTTGGTCATTATTCATTAGATACATCAAAAGTAGCTGAGCTGCCGTAAATTACCCGACCACAGTCAGGACAGTCAGCTTTAAGTCCTACGATCACAGGTGGCATTCCACAAAAAATGAATCTGGTGGAAGCCGTACACCGGGCAGTGCAACGACGTCCTGAAATCACCCAGAGTATTTCGACATTATCTGCGCAGGCCGCGAATATTGATGTGGCGAGAGCGGGTTATTATCCGCAGTTATCCGGGGGTATCGGGACAGGTGACCTCACTTCCGGTGAACGTGGACGACAAATCGTTTCTTTGAATGCCACCCAGATGCTGTATGACTTTGGCAAAATTAAAACCAATATCAGTGTGGAAGAAGCCCGCTTGGCAGAAGAACAGGCAAGGGTGCTGGTTAGTCTGGATCAGATCGCATTTGAAGTAGCAGATGCAATAGTGAATATCAAACGCTATCAGCAAATTACCCAGATTGCCCAGCAGCAGATTCAGGGCATTGGACGGATTGCAGAAATTGCCAATTTGCGTGCCCGCGCCGGGATCAGCAGTCAGGCTGACCCGATTCAGGCCCAGTCCAATCTGGAAGCAGCACAATCGAATCTGATTGTTCAGCAGACCCAGCTCAGACAATATCAACAACGCTTGCGTACCTTGCTAGGATTTGATGTATCTGCAATTGAATGGGAGATTCCTGAGCGTATTGTGGCACAGGCCGATCTTTATCAGGATCCGGAATTTACCCAGATTCCGAACATGATTCTGGCCCATGCCGGGGTCAATGTTGCCCGTTTGCAAAAAGATCAGGCGCGATTAAGTCCTTATCCGACTATTAGTATTAAAGGCAGTCTAAGTCAGGCGATGAATGGGCGGAATCCAAATAATAATGAAGATGATGGCTTTTATAATTCAGTCATGATTGAAGCCAGCAGTAATTTGTATCAGGGTGGTGCAATACGTTCACAGACCCGTGCCGCCAGTTATGCCGAAGAAGCTGCACGCGCACAGGTCAATACGGTCTATCTGGATGTGCTGGATCAGGTGCGCTTGATCCGCGAGCAGATTGAAAATAAACAAAAACAAATGGGGGGTTTATCCCAGCGCCGCGCAACCACGGTACGCACCAAAGAGCTGTATCAAGAACAATATAAATTGGGTACCCGAACCGTAGTGGATTTGCTGAATGCAGAGCAAGTCATTCATAGTACCGCGCAGGAAATTGAATCGGCACGCTATGACATTTACTCGGCGATCGTACAGTACATTCAGGTCACGGGCCGTACACGGGATATTTACGCGCTTAACAGCATTTCTATTCAGGGGTTTGAAGTTCAGCCATGAGTACTACAATAATAAATTATCAACCTTGGCTTCAGGCAGTTTTAAATATTGCCCGGCATTACCGGATCGAGCCTTCTGAGGAGCGGATACGCCTGCAACTGGACTGGAACCAGCATCATGACATCGATGACATGCTCAAGATAGTCAGTCGTCAGATGGGTTTAAATGTCCGTAAAAATAAATTTGAGCGCAGCCTGCTGAATCCATGGTGTTTACCTTTACTGGTTGAATTCGATAGTGGTGATGTGGGGGTGATTGAACGCATCGACACACAGGGCAATGTCAGCATCCAGCTCAGTGGTGATGAAGGTTTATCTCAAAGTTTCACGATTGAACAGTTAGAGGTTGGCATAAAGCATCTTTATGTGCTGCGTCCTGAATCTTCAGTTCCAGATGCGCGGGTGGATGAATATATCAAACCCTTTGAGAAAAACTGGTTCTGGTCGATTGTCCTGAAGGACTGGAAGCGCTATATCGATGTGATGTTTGCGTCTTTAATTGCCAATATTCTGGCACTGGCCACGATAGTTTTCTCGATGAATGTCTATGACCGTGTCATTCCATCGCAATCTATTCCGACGTTATGGGTGTTGGCCGGTGGCGTGCTGATCGCTGCGATTTTTGAATTTGTATTACGTGTCTCGCGGATCTATCTGTCAGACATCATTGGTAAACGCGCGGATTTAAAAATTTCTGACCGGGTTTTTGGTCATTCATTACGTATCAAAAACAGTGAACATTCCAAATCGACAGGAACTTTCATTTCACAAATTCGCGAGCTGGAAGGCGTTCGCGAACTGGTGACTTCAACCACAGTTACGGCCATTGCCGATCTGCCATTTTTCTTCCTGTTCTTAGGGATATTCTGGGTCATTGGGGGAAATCTGTTCTGGGTCATGTTACTCGTTGTTCCTTTAATGATTCTCCCGGGAATTCTGGCGCAGAAAAAACTGGCACAACTGGCCCAGTTGGGGATGCGCGAATCTGCCATCCGCAATGCTTTGCTGGTAGAAGCTGTACAAGGAATTGAAGACATCAAGCTGTTAAGAGCTGAAACGCGTTTCCAGAATCAGTGGAATCATATGAATGAAGTGTCAGCCGATGTCAGCATGCAGCAACGTAAAATTGTCGGCTTGATGACTGCCTGGACCCAAAAAATTCAGGGACTGACCTTCGCGATTGTGGTTTTAGTCGGGGCTTTTGCGGTCATGGAGGGTGATATGACTACGGGTGCATTGGTGGCCTGTTCGATTCTCTCTTCACGCATGCTGGCACCAATTTCACAAATTACGGGTGTACTGGGGCGCTTGCAACAGGCTAAAGTCGCGAAATCCGGTCTAGATGAACTCATGAAAAAACCAGTGGATCAGCCGGATTATTCGCACCTGATTCATCGCCCAGCTCTGGATGGCCATTATGAACTCAGTGGTGTGGTATTCAAATATGGCGAAGATGATCCAAAACCAAGCCTGATGATTCCAAAGCTTGAGATCAAACCGGGTGAAAAGATTGCGATTCTGGGCCGTAACGGTGCCGGGAAATCAACCTTGTTGCAGCTCTTGTCTGGTATGCAGACGCCGTTACAGGGCAAGGTCAAGCTGGATGGGATTGATCTGACCCTGATTGATCCGTCAGATGTGCGGCGTGATATGAGTTTGCTAAATCAGAACTCGCAGTTATTTTATGGTTCAATTCGTGAAAACCTGACTTTGGGTGCACCTTTGGCCACCGATCAGCAAATTCTGGAAGCCTTACAAATTATCGGTGCACTGGGATTTGTACAGGAGAAAAAAGAAGGGCTGGATCATATCATTTTAGAGGGTGGTGTCGGCTTTTCTGGTGGACAGCGCCAAGCCTTGTTATTGGCGCGGTTGTTGATTCGTCAACCAAAGATTTTGCTACTGGATGAACCGACCGCTGCCATTGATGATGTGTCAGAAAAACAGTTGATTGATCATCTTAAAGGGTATTTAACCCATCGTACGATGATCGTCGCCACTCATCGCCGTGCGGTATTGGAACTGGTGGATCGTATTCTGGTGGTCAATGATGGCAAGATTGTGATGGATGGACCACGGGATCAGATCCTGAATCAGTCGCAGGGTGGTAATAAGCGGGTTGTGGGAGCAAGTGCATGAGTGAACTACAGCAACTAAAACGTTCCAGCAAGGTCAGCTTTCAGGAACCGCCATTACCCAAATCAAGTGTCATCATCTGGATTATCGGCATTGGCCTACTGGTATTACTGACCTGGGCCTGGTTATTCAAATTGGAAGAAGTATCTACTGGTACTGGAAAAATAATTCCATCATCCAAAGAGCAGGTGATTCAGTCTCTGGATGGCGGTATTTTGACTAAACTTAATGTCAAAGAAGGTGAGATTGTCGAGCGTGGGCAAGTATTGGCCCAGCTTGATCCGACCCGCTTTGAATCCAACGTCGGTGAATCAGAATCCTTGCTGGTGTCATCACGTGCCACTTCAGCCCGTTTACGTGCGGAAGTCACCGGCGCACCGTTGGTCTTTCCTGAAGAAGTGTTGAAATACCCCAAATTGGTTAAAGAAGAAACGGCCCTGTATCAGTCGCGTCGAGCCAATTTGCAAGAATCTGTTGCAGGCCTGGAACAGGCTTTGTTACTGGTGCAGCAAGAACTGGAAATGACCGCTCCCTTGGTCGCCAAAGGGGCAGCCAGTGAAGTTGAAGTGTTGCGTCTAAAACGTGAAGCCAATGACCTGCGTAATCAGATGAATGATATCCGTAATCAATATTATGTGAATGCGCGGGAAGAATTGTCCAAAGCCAATACTGATGTAGAAACCCAGCAACAGGTGGTACGTGGCAAGTCGGATACTTTGAGCCGAACTGTTTTTAAATCACCGGTTCGCGGTGTCGTCAAAGAGATTGATGTGATGACGCTGGGCGGCGTGATTCCACAAAATGGCAAGTTGATGACCATCGTGCCACTGGATGAAAAATTACTGGTTGAAGCACGAATTTCGCCACGTGATATTGCCTTTATTCGTCCTGATCAGGAAGCGCTGGTCAAAATTAGCGCCTATGATTATTCAATTTATGGCGGGCTAAAGGGTAAAGTGACCATGATTTCACCGGATACCTTGCGCGATGAAGTCAAGCAGGATCAATTTTATTATCGGGTGTATATTCGTACCGACAGCGACAAGCTCAGCAATAATGCCGGGCAGGAGTTCAATATTACTCCAGGGATGGTGGCTACCGCAGATATTCGTACAGGTTCAAAAACCGTGATGGATTATCTGATTAAGCCGTTTAACAAAGCCAAAGAAGCCTTGCGTGAACGATAATATTTGCCAAGCAAATAAGTAAAACAATCGATTAAAATCAGGCCTCTCCGTGGAGAGGCTTTTTATTTGTCTGTGCAAAGCAGGTATACTGCAGCAGTGAGAGTTTAAAGTCTGAAGTTATGCCATTTACCATTGCCAGCCTGGTCAGTTTCGAGGAAGACATTAAAAAAAGCCGCTTTCAGGCCTTTGCCACCCCTGTTGAAAATGAGCAGGACGTGAAAGATTTTCTAGAAGCTTATCGCGATCCAAGCACCACCCATCAATGCTGGGCCTGGAAAATTGGCCATCAGGTACGCTTTAATGATGATGGTGAACCTTCAGGAACAGCGGGACGCCCGATTCTGGCGACTATTGAAGGCAATGAGCTGACCAATGTGCTGGTATTGGTCAATCGCTGGTATGGCGGGATCAAGCTGGGAACAGGGGGCTTGGTGCGTGCCTATGGCGGTTGTGCTGGGCAATGTTTGTTGTTGGCAGAAAAAATTGAACTGATTGAAAAGAAAAAGGTGCAATTTTCCTGTCAATTCAATGAATGGGCCATCTTTCAATATGAATTGAATCAGCAACAAATCGATTATCAGGAAGAATATACAGCCGAAGGGGTGCAGGTCAGTGCCTTATTTCAGTTACATCAAATTCAATCTTTTGCCTTAAAAATTCAAGATGTGACCCGCGGCCGCGAACAGCTCAAAATCATAGAAGAAGCGACAGATGACTGACGTAGATCCATTACTGAAATATCGTGAACAGCACAAACATCGCCTGAATTATATGCCTTGGCTGTACTGGTCTTTAAAGCCTAAAAATCGTAGCTGGGCAGAAGCGTGGCAAAAGGACTATCAGGCTTACTTGATGGAAATGGAAACCATTGAGATTGGTGAAAACTGTTTTATTTCACCACTGGCACATATTTTTGCGGAGCCGGGACGTAAAATCATTATTGGTGATAATACCTTTATCGCTGCAGATTGCACCTTGCATGGTCCACTCGACATTGGGAATGAAGTGGCGATTAATCATCACTGTATTCTGGATGGCGGTCGGGTGGGGATTAAACTGCATGATCAGGTACGTATCGCCGCTTATTGTCATCTTTATGCCTTTGATCACGGCATGGATCTGGAGCAGCCGATTTATCAGCAGCCGGTACGTTCACAAGGCATTGAGATCGGGCGGGATGTGTGGCTGGGTGCGCACGTCGGTATCAAGGACGGAATTAAAATCGCAGATCAGGCCGTGGTGGGAATGAACAGTATGGTGACCAAGAATGTTGAGGAACGCACGATTGTCGCCGGTAATCCGGCTCAATTCATTCGCTATCGTGAATAAGCTTTTGGAAGTCAATTGCTTGATACAACCGACTGACTCAGCAGAGAGTTCGATATATTGATCTATATTTGTTCACATAAAAGTTAACATATTTCAAGTCAAGCCTTACAGATTTCGCTGCACATTTTTGAATGCTTATGCTAAGTTAAAAATAACTAAGAAATTTTTATCATAAATAGAAGAGAGGCTAAACATGAAACGTGTCATCGCCTGCATCGACTCATCACCCTGTATAAACGCGCTGGCAGACGCGGCGGCATGGATTGCCAAACAGACTGGCCGTGAACTGGTTCTGTTACAGGTTTTGGATTATTACCCAGCCAGTTATCATCTGGGAGAAATCAGCGGGGTTATTGGCTTTGAAAGTAATGCCATGTTACTCAAAGAACTGGCCGAGCTTGAACAAAAACAAAGTGAAATTGCGCTGGATTATAGCAATAACCTGCTGCAACATATTTCCGAGCGGATTCTGGCAGAACATGGCATTCAAACCACACATATTCAGGAAAAGGGTGATTTTCTGGAACAAAGTTTCCAGATCCTGCAGCCTGATGATATCGCAGTGATTGGCTTGCTCGGTGAACGCTCCGCTGAAAAAAACAAACCGATCGGCACCAATGTGGAAAATTTTATTCGTGGGGCAAACTGTACCGTGATGACAGTCGGAGAACAGTTTAAGCCGCCGACACGATTTATTTTCGCCTATGAGTATTCACCGACCTGTATCAAGATGATGAAACGGATTGCGGAAAGTGATCTGCTGCGCTTATTGCAATGTCATCTGCTATATATTGGGGATCATGCTGAAATTCTGAATGAGCCTTTGCAATATTTAAATCAGGCTGGTTTAGATGTGGTGCCACAATACCGCTATGGCGATGTCGCAGAAAATATTTTGAGCTATCAGCAGGAACTGGGGATTCAGCTGATCGTGTTGGGTGCATTTAGTCACAGTAAAATTCACCAGTTCTTTTTAGGCAGCATTGCGACCACGATTTTCCGGAATTCCAAAGTGCCTTTACTGGTTGCGAAGTAAGGATTGCATAAAATAGCCAAGCGCGAAGTCTAATCGTAAATTGTTACAGCTTGATTTAAAAATGACCAGAGTTATCCTCATATATTGTGGATAACTCTGTGGTTAATATTTATAAGTTAATGTTATTTATAATAAATATGTCATTGGGTGATTTTTGTTCTTCTTGTTTTATTTCACAATCGCGAGTGCAAAACCATCATGTCCTTTGCTGCCAATTGTTTGTAAAGCAGTGCATGACAAGATACGTGGATGATTTTGTAGGGCTTTAAACATGTCACGAATGCCTTCAATGCTTGGTTTATTATTGTCCGGATTAATGATTTCACCCGCACGAATCACATTGTCCAGAAAAATAAGCGTACCTGAGTGCGACAGGTTTAAACTGAGTTCCAGATATTCCGGATAACTCTGTTTATCTGCATCAATAAAGATGAAATCGAAAGCTTCAGTATCTTCAGGCAGGGCTTTAAGCACATCTGCTGCACGGCCGCATTTCAGCTCAACGGTCTGTTTAAGCTGCGCGCGATCAATATTTTCCTGTCCCATTGCCGCATGGGTATCGCGTCCTTCAATCGTCAGGATATAGCCATCATCCGGCAAGGCACGCGCCAGCCACATGGTGCTATATGCTGCAAATGTGCCGAGTTCCAGTACACGTTTACATTGGTTCATCTGGATCAGCATCTGCAACAACATGCCTTGGTTCGGTGCTACAGCCAGGTGATCAGGAAAACCGTGCGCTGCGGTATTCTCAAGAGTTTGATTCAGAATAGGGTCTTCAGGAATTAAATGTGAATCAATATAGTGATCAATGTCTGTCCACATTTGTTGCATAGTCTTAGCACCTCGATTGCGATGCGTGCATTTTAAACTTTTCGCGGCAGAGCGCAATTTATTGTTCTATAGGTGCTGATTTTTTAGGCGCTACAAAGTCCTGCATGAACTTTGTAGAACATTTGTCATGACTTAGTAATTACACATTGAGGAATTACGGCCTAAACTCGGTCCCCAAGTACGATAACCTTTGGTATCGATGTGGATCTGGCCAGAAGCATACATGCCGAGTCCCATATTCAGGCTTTGACCATGCTGCACCCAGAACTGGCACAATTTAAACTTGGTATTTTCAATATAACTATAATCTTGTGCTTGGGGATATTCAGGCCCAATCCGGAAATCGATGGCAGAGTTGTACAGATGGCGTGAAGAGTTGGCACCACCGGCACACTGGTTTAAAGGCAGGTCACGATAGACTGACGTGACTTCAAAATCAGTCAGTACATTGGCTGCAACCAGATATTTAAAGACTTTTAAAGTTGGGATCTGATTGGCCCATAATTCACGGCTTGGAATCATGTATTGGGAACGGCCACACTTGGCCCAATCACGTGCAGTACGCATCAATTCGAAACTCGGAATGATATTGCCAACCCCATGACGTTCCAGAAAAACCTCATATTCACGCACGCGTGACAAATTATCCAGTGCCGATACCCAGTGGGTATACACATAAGGCACAGTTTTTGGGTGGGCTTTACGATCGTATTGAACACGTTCTTGTGGAATGTAAATCCGTTTTCCAGCAGGTGTGGTGGCCTGTCCAGGTTGTTTTGTGGTCGTGGTACAGCCCACAAAAACAAGAGGAATTATACAAAGACTCAATAATCCCTTTAACAAGTTCTTCATTTATAGAAATCAGATATTTACAAAATAGCGCTATTTTAGACTAAATATAGGGAGAAATTTGGAGAATATTGCAATGAAATGTGTGCGTTGAGTATAAAAAAGATCAGCATTTGCTGATCTTTTAAAGTTTAAACTAATTACTTTTCAAGGTATTGTAATTTGTCTGCTTTGCCATTCCATTCTTCACGGTCTGCTGGCTGGTCACCAATTTGTGTGATATTTGGCCATTTTTGTGACAGGTCAGCATTCAGTTCAATAAAGACTTCCTGACCTTCTGGTAATTCGTCTTCAGAGAAAATTGCATTTGCCGGGCATTCAGGTTCGCATAACGCACAGTCGATACATTCGTCCGGGTTAATCACAAGGAAGTTAGGACCTTCATAGAAACAGTCTACAGGGCAAACTTCAACACAGTCTTGATATTTACATTTAATACAATTTTCAGTGACAACGAAGGTCATGGCGACAGCTACCTAAAAAATATGGTTCTAATTACGAATGCTGTATTTTAGGCAAAAACAGGGGGAACTAACAATTCCTTTTATTGATATTTGTTATATATAGGGCTGTTAAATTTGAAAAAAGGTCGCATACCGATGAATTACAGCATTCATCGGTATGTTCAGGACATCGACCCTATGCCAGATGAGGTCTAGGACCGAGAATTAACTTGGCTGTTTGATCAGGTCTTTGAGCGCATATAACTGCTGCAAGGCTTCACGCGGAGTTAAACTATCTACATCAATATCTTCGAGTAAGTCCAGTGCAGGCGATTCTTTCTCAATTTCGATGATACGTTCTACAGGCTCTAAAAATTCAGGCATTGCAAACAGATCATGCTGCGGGCTCAGTGGCTTGGCCTGATGCTGTTTTTCCAGAATCTTTAAGCGGTTTTGCGCTTCTTTAATCACCGCAGCCGGAATGCCTGCCAATTTCGCGACTTGCAAGCCATGACTTTGACTGGCCGGGCCATGTTGCACCTTATGCAATAAAATCAGATTACCATTCAGCTCTTTGGCCGTGACATGGTAGTTATTAATGCCACTTTCCTTATCCAGTTCAGTCAGTTCGAAATAATGGGTAGCAAATAGACATAAACATTGAATGCGTTTGGTCAGATCCAGCACACAGGCCCAAGCCAAAGACAAGCCATCATAGGTACTGGTTCCACGGCCAACTTCATCCATGAGTACCAAAGACTGGCTGGTGGCATGATGCAGGATTTGCGAGGTTTCGGTCATTTCCACCATAAAGGTTGATTTGCCGGTCGATAAATCATCGGCAGAACCAATACGGGTAAAGACACGGTCAACCGGACCTAAAGTTGCAGCTTGCGCTGGAACATAGGCACCACAATAAGCCAGCAACACGATCAATGCAGTCTGGCGCATAAAGGTGGATTTACCACCCATGTTGGGGCCGGTAATGATGGCCATGCGATGGGAAAAATCCAGTCGCGTATCGTTCGGAGTAAAGGCCGATTTACTGAGGGCTTCTACCACTGGATGTCGTCCAGCAGTGATACTTACACCGATTTCAGGGCTAAATTTTGGACGCGACCAGTTGCGTAAACGCGCCTGATGGGCAAAATTAGCAATCAGATCAATCTGGGCAATGGCGCTGCTCATCATCTGTAAACTGCCGATATCCTGACGCAGTTCATCCAGCAGCATTTCAAACAGCATTTTTTCACGGGCCAAGGCACGCGATTCGCTTGATAAGACTTTGTCTTCAAATGCTTTCAGTTCAGGTGTGATGTAGCGTTCGGCATTTTTCAGGGTTTGCCTACGAATATAGTGCTCGGGTGCCTGTTCAGCCTGTGCGCGGGTCAGTTCAATATAATAGCCACTGACGCGGTTGTAGCCAATTTTCAGTCCCGGAATGCCGCTTTGTTCACGCTCTTTAATTTCCAGATCAATCAGGAACTGGCTGGCATGATCACGAATCTGACGTAGTTCATCGAGTTCACTGTCAAAACCTTCTGCAATGACATTACCATCACGAAGCAGGACGGGTGGATTTTCCACAATGGCGGACATCAGACGTTGATGTAGATCATGGAAGTCGCCGAGTTCTTCATTGAGTTGTACTAAAAGTTTGGACTGTTGCTGACTGACAATCGGTTGCAGGGCATGGCGTAAAAATGGAATTTGCGCGCAGGCCTGTCGCAATTGCACCAGATCACGTGGACGGGCACTGCCAAGCGCAATACGGCTCAGCACGCGTTCAATATCGCTAATTTCTTTTAGTACCAAACGTACAGGTACTTCGTGGAAACCTTGCAGCAGGGCTTGAATGGCATCCAGGCGCTCATCCAGCAAGGCGGTATCGCGTAAAGGTTGCATCAGGGTGCGACTGAGCAAGCGCCCCCCCATGGCAGTCTGGCAATCATTGATCAGCTGAAATAAGGATGTCCCATGTTCAAATAAAGGCTCAATCAGTTCAAGATTACGGCGTGTCACCGGATCCAAAGCAATAAAATCTGAACTCTGTTCTAGCTGAATCGTGCGGATATGCGGTAACGCAGTTTTCTGGGTTTCTTTGGCGTAGTGAATCAGTGCCGCTGCGGCTGCTTTAGCCAAAGGTAAATGATCAATTCCGAAACCTGAAAGCGTGCTGACGGCAAACTGGTCACATAAGGTTTTTTGTGCATTATTCAGGTTGAAATCAACATTTGGACGTTTGGTGACCGAGATATCCAGTTGCTGTTTGAGTTGTTCGGTCAATGTCGGATCAGCGATATTTTCATCCAGCAGAATTTCGCTTGGCATCAAACGTGCCAGTTCAATCATGAGCTGGTTAAGATCATAATCCTGCTGCTGTACTTTAAATAAGCCAGCGCTGAGATCGAGAAGTGCAATGCCAATCTGACTCTGCTGAATACATAAAGCCACCAGATTCGAGCTTTGATGTGCACCGAGCATGGCATCATCGGTCAGGGTGCCCGGCGTAATAATCCGAACTACACCACGCTCAACCGGTCCTTTCCCAGTAACTTCGCCGATCTGCTCGCAGATCACCACGGTTTCGCCTTTTTTGACCAGACGTGCCAGATAACCTTCGGCTGCATGATAAGGCACGCCCGCCATAGGAATCGGCTGACCATTGGCTTTACCGCGATGGGTCAGGGTAATGCCTAAAATCTTGGCTGCCTTGTGTGCATCTTCAAAGAACAGTTCATAAAAATCACCCATACGATAAAACATCAATGAATGCGGATGCTGCATTTTCACTGACATGTATTGCTGCATCATAGGTGTTAAGGTAGAAAGATCAGCCATAATTTCTGAACTGGTCATTAAAAATAAATCCTTTCAACAAGAGATAAATGCAAATACTGCTCAATAGGCTATGCAGGAAAATTTAAAGCACATTTTCAATCTGGCGAACCCTACATGATTGAGCACAGGAGACCGAAAATGTGAAATGAATCTGCTGATTCAATTCAGCTTTAAAGCTGTATTGCAGCAAGTCTATCAAATTTAATTTTTAGAAAGAAATGAAATTCTAGATGAATCTTTAAGTCAACGCTCAGATCTGCCGCTATGGCTTCTTATTCAGCACTATTTGCAATTTTAAAAAAAAACAAACCACCGGATGCGAACATACGGTGGTTAAGATAAGTCAAAAGGATAATTTATTCTGGATCATAAAGACCGAGGTCTGAGAGATGTAATCTGAGAATCCGGCGCAATTCTAGTACGGCTTCAGGCGTTTCCTGAATCGAGTGGCCACCCTTAATGACTTTGCTAGATACAGCACCACTTAGGTAAGCACTTTCATATGAAACAATATCATCGCTCATGAGCTTGGTATCTTGCGTATCTACGGTATTGCCGATAATAGAATGAAATTTGATATTTTTAGAAGGCTGAATATCCTGGGTCAACGCCGTGAATTTTGAATTTTCACTCAGATCGCTTGGGCCATTTTGAATCAGGTCATGCCCCAGTTCTTTGACAAACTCGTTTAACCCGATCTGGCCTTGCAGGGTATCGGCAAAGGCACCCAAAAATGCACCCGGTATACGGATAATTTTACGGGCCAGTTTGGTATGCCAGCGGTCGGCATATTCTGTCCCACGATGTGGTGTCGCTAAGAAAATGGCCCGAGTGAAATTTGGAATAGGCCGCATTTGCAGGCGTGCTTTAAATAACGGATTATCTTTAAACTGGGCAATGCGGGTATTTTGTACCAGCTTAAATGCATCTTGGGTAATATCGGCCTGACTGACCATTAAACGGGCAATCACTCCTCCCATACTGTGTCCGACCAGTACCGCATCTTTTTTGGCTGGCGCATTGTTCGCGACCTGGGCAAAGCCTTGCTGAACCACTGCATTAATTTGAAAACGGCTTTCCAGAATCGGCATATTAGTAGAATAAAATACCTGCCAGACCTGGAAATTTTTTCTTAATACCGGATCACCCATAATGTCGTTGGTCAGACGAATCCAGGCTTCAGGACTACTGGCCAAGCCATGAATCAATACCAGCACTTTCTTGTCCGGATTATAAGGTTCCAGCATGTACAGATGCGGCATGCTCAGACTGTCTTCGCGATTAATCAGGGTTAGATAGGCTAAACGCCCCAGATTGTTCTCGGCCAGCCATAAGCCGTAAGGTGCGGAAAAGTTGGCGGCCAGCGCATATTCTTTCGAAGCCACTTTGATCTTTTCATGTTTATAAGGATCATAGAGTTTCAGGTGAAACTCAGAGCTAGAGAGAATCTGTTCGGTCGAATTCGCGGATTTGGGTACAGCGGTAATGGTGGTCGCCAGATAGCGGGCTGAATGAATATTTGGATTGATACCATTTGGATAATTGTGCTTGAGCGGATCGACAATATATTTTTTATCTTGCTCGGTTTGCTGTGCTTCAGGTAAGACCACTAAAAATTCTGAACCAAAACCATCACGGCGGGTGATAGAACGCAGGCCGGAAAAGTTCATGTTATAGGTGGACATCAGCTGTTCAATGGTCTGGTTTTTCAGCTGCGGAAAATTTTCCAGATCAATGGTGTATACACTGTCACCGACCTGAATGCGCTGGCCGGACTGTTTGGCTTCATAACGTTCAGCATAGCGTTGAATCAGATGAGCAATCGCCAGGTTATAAAAGTCACGAATCTGGACCTGGCGGTTATCAAAAATACGCTCTTGCGGCGCACGCTCGGTTTTAAATAGATAGGCATAGCTATAACGAATGCTTTTATCCAGCATAGTGAGCTGCTGATCCAGACATTTCTGGATGTTCTGCTTGTGTTGTTGCTGTTTTTCCGGTGATCGGGTTTTGTTTAAAATTCCGGTGTTACATTCAGCAGACTTGGCATTTTGTAAGGAGTTGGCTAGATATAATTCACTTGCTGTAGAAAGCAATTGTTCATCTAAAATCTGGGGAATACTTTTCAGATCTTCCACACATTCTTCGGGCTGATCAATACAGATCTGGGCTTCACGACCTGTCATGGACAACACATTCAAACTGGCTTCACTGAGCTTGTCGCGGGTCAAGATACTGTCACGCTCATTGTTCAGCGTGACATTAATGGCCTGTTCCTTAACACTGACCACCTGACAGCCGCTGAGTACGCTGGTGATGAGTAAAGTGCACAGCATTAATCTTTTATTTATTTTTTCGTGCATAAAACTTTTCACTGAATTCAAGTTATAAAGCGGGATAATGTTTTGTATTTTACTAATTTTTTTCCATAAAAATAGACCGCCGTAGCAGTCTATTTGTAATCAAATTGAAGCGAATCTTGTTATGGCGTTACAGGTGCTGTTGCTGGCTCTGCAACCGGAGCAAGTGTTGAGCTTTGCAGAATTTGCCAAACATTCCAGCGGCCGTTTTTCTCAATTTCCTGAATCAGGCGGTCCGCCACTTCAGCTTCTTGCGGATATTTCACCTTATAGTTCGCCAAGGTTTGAGTGGCATTTTTCTTCTGTTCCAGCGCAATATAGTTATTGGCTGCAGAAAGATAAGCCTCCTGAACCCCGGCTTTCATGGCTTTGTCCAGATAAGCGATGGCTTCACGTTGACCACCGCCTTCAGACAGACCAAAACCAAACCAGAAGTTGACCTCAGGATCATCTGGATTAATTTTGAGAATACGCTGGGCATAGGTCAGGGAATTGGTGGTATAAACTGAACCCAGATCCAGGTTACGTGCCATCACGCTGGCTTTAAAAGCACGCATCAACACATCAAAAGAGGCATTTGAACGGGCCGCTAAAGTATCCAGTTGTCGGGTGACTTCACGTAGTTTGGCTTCAAAGCCACGGCGTTCCTGACGATCGCTGAAACGTGGTGGATAATGACGTGCCTTACCTTCGACCATTTGCAGGAAATCGTCAATTTCGGTGATATCGATTTCATTTGAATTGGCAAGTGCTGCATAACGCATTGCACGGGTATTGCTATCTACCACTGGAATAATCAGTTTATTCACATCCAGGGTCAATTGCTTGGATGGATCATTAGGATCCGTCACCACCATCTTGGTTACAGGCTGCGCTGCAGCTTTTTTCAAATGCACTTCAAATTCAGGTGGTTCATTATAATTGAATGGATTTAAAGCATAAAATGGTGGGGACAGTTCAGGCTCTACAAAAACCACTTGATCTACAGGTTTCTCAGCAGATTTCTGAGGAGTGATCGAACACGCAGTAATTGTGAATGCTAAGCAAGCAAGTGCCAAGGGCTTAAAGGTCATAATAGTCATCCATTCTGTTATTTTTTAAAACATCTATTCAAAAATTGCATGATCGTCAGTCTATGAAAACTATAACCATCATGCAAGTAAACCCGTGTTACAGAGTGAAGTGTGATATTCAGGCCTTGGATTGGCTGGTTTGCGCTTCACATTCACGGCGCGCTTCTTCCAGAATCTCCAACTCTTTTTTGCTCAAAGGCTGGCCATCCTGTTGCTGCTTGTTAAAGGTCGGATCTAACAAAGAAAGACGATTGCACAAGTTGTTCATGCGTTTTTCATTTTGCTGAATGCGATCCAGCAAAATCCGCATGCCTTCAAGAATCGGATCAGACTGGTCTTCAGTTGCGGCATAGGGCTGGAAACCGATACTTTCTGCATAGTCACGACGACGCGCTTCAGCATCATCTTTAGGTTTGTCTTTGGTGATAAAACGTGCCGGGTTACCCACAGCTGTGGCGTTCTCAGGAACTGCTTTGGTAACGACCGCATTAGAACCGACTTTGGCATTTTTACCTACGGTGAATGGCCCAAGAATCTTGGCACCAGCACCGACTACCACGCCATCTTCTAGGGTCGGATGACGTTTGCCTTTATTCCAGGTGGTTCCACCCAAAGTCACGCCGTGATAAAGGGTGACGTCATCGCCAATTTCAGCGGTTTCACCAATTACGACACCCATACCGTGATCGATAAAGAAACGGCGGCCAATTTTTGCACCCGGATGGATTTCAATGCCCGTGGCAAAGCGGCTAAACGAAGACAACGCACGTGCAGTTCCTTTACAGTCTTTATTCCATAGCTCATGTGCCATGCGATGCATGATCAGCGCATGAATGCCAGGATAAGTGGTTAAGACTTCTAAGGTATTGCGTGCTGCAGGATCGCGCGCAAAGACAGCTTTTATATCTTCTTTGAGCTGTTTTAGCATTAGATTTGATCCTCGTCCTGTGATGATGTGTGTGAAGATTTTTTCCAGGTACCGTTGTTCAATGCCTGAACACGGCTGAAAATACCACGAAGTAAGTGATATTCCATACGATCTAATTGTATACGTCCGAAGAGACGACGCAAGCGTAAAGGCAATAATCTTGGATTTTTTGGATCCATAAACTCAATTTCTGCCAGCATTTTTTCCAAGTGTGGATAGAACTGTTCCATCTGCGCATGATTGACCAAGGGTTCATCCCATTCCATTTCAATGCCATCAATGACTTGCATGGTCGCTTTAGCATCACGTGGTTGTTCAATTTGACTCATCGTTGCCATCCGCATCTCATAGCAGATCACCTGAATCGCCTGAGCTACATTCAGTACGCCGTAGTCCGTATTCACAGGAATAGTCAGATGATAATTGGCCATCGCCAGTTCTTCATTGGTCAGACCACGGTCTTCGCGGCCAAATAGAATCGCGACTTCCTGCTGATCTTGTACCACGGCGGTCATGGCTTTTTCAGCGGCAGGGCGCACATCTAACAGCGGCCAGGGAATAGTACGGCTGCGTGCGCTGGTGCCGAATACAATCTGGCAGTCTTTAATGGCATCTTCAAGGGTTTCGACAATCTCGATCTGCTCGATCAGGTCAGTTGCACCCGCGGCCAGCGCGTCAATATCCGGATGCGGATAGGTTTTCGGTGCCACCAGAACCAGCTTGGACAAGCCCATGGTTTTCATGGCACGTAAGGCACTGCCGATATTGGCAGGTAAAGTGGTATTGACCATGACAATACGCACATGGGAGAGATGTGCTGAAACAGCAGCATTGTCAATTTGACTCATGAGGATTCCAATTTTAAGGTGTTTTAAAGATCAGGATTTATGAATATTGCGGCTGGGATTCAGCCTGATACAGTTCCAGTGCATCATCCATGCTCATGCCCACAGGCGGCGGAGGAACATCCACTGGCTTGGCCTGTTCATAGGACACGGCTTTGGCAGCTTTGGACTTGACCTGATATTCAATATGCAAGGCTTCTTTACCAAAATAATCACGCAATTTGGCTAGGAGCTCATCCAGTGGGGCGACTTTCCAGTTGAGACCCAGATGCAGTTCAGTCGTGGCATACGGATAGTCCAGATATAGAATCACCGGAATATGTGCGGACATATCGACATTGCAATAAGGAGTCAGAATTTGCTGCAGGTCACGGCTCAAGCTCTTACTGAAATGCTCGGCTGTGAGGGTGATCTTGATGCTATTGGCACGTTTCTGGCGAATTTCATTCAGGCTAAATGCCTTGGTGAGGCGTCCCATCGGACGGTCAAAGCCTTCACGCTCATAGATTTCGCCTTCAATCACCACCACTTTATCGAGCTGGATAATCTCTTTAAAGCGGTTGAAGCGTTCGTGATTGGCTGAAATCTCAATCCGTGCTGTACCATCATCTAGGGTCATCATCATCCGGTTCGGGAAGTTGGCAATATCTACCACCAGTCCTGCAAACACGGTGGTTACACCACGGCGGGTCGGCGTTAGCTCATTGATCTGACTAGGCACAAAGGCTTTCAGCTCATTGCGATACACATCAATCGGGTGGCCGGTCAGATACAGACCAAGTGTGTCTTTCTCACCTTTCAGGCGAACTTCATCCGCCCAAGGTTTGACGGGTTTAGATGGCTTGCGCTGAACTTCTTCCACTTCGCCAAACAAGTCCATGATGCCGGTTTCACGGTTGGAACGTGCCTGTTCCGCAGCTTGAACCGCTTCAGGCAGTTGCGCCATCAGGTCGGCACGATCAATGCCTAAGCAATCCAGTGCACCTGAGCGAATCAGTGCTTCCAGGGTGCGCTTATTGATTTTTTTCAGGTCAATACGATGACAGAAATCAAATAAGTCACGGAATGGACCTTCTTGCGCACGTGAGTCAATCACCGATTGCATCGCCGCTTCACCGACGCCTTTGATTGCCCCCAGACCATAGACAATAGTTTGCTCATCAGTGGCATGGAATTGATACAGCGACATATTCACTGACGGCGGCAAAACTTCCAGATTATTCTTGCGACAGTCATCAATCAGAAATACCACGTTGTCGGTGTTCTGCATCTCCGAGGTCAATACCGCAGACAGGAATTCCGCCGGATAATGCGCTTTTAGCCATGCAGTTTGGTAAGCAACTAGGGCATAGGCAGCCGCATGCGATTTGTTAAAACCATAGCCGGCGAACTTTTCCATATAGTCGAAGATATGGTTGGCCGTGGCTTCATCAATGTCTTTTTTCGATGCACCTTCAATAAAGATCTGGCGCTGTTTGACCATTTCTTCCGGTTTTTTCTTACCCATGGCACGACGTAACAAGTCCGCGCCACCAAGGGTATAGCCGGCACAGTACTGTGCAGCCTGCATTACCTGTTCCTGATACACCATAATCCCGTAGGTGGGTTCTAGCACGCCTTCAAGCAATGGATGCAGATATTCAAAATCGCCACCATGCATCCGGTGGATAAAGTCAGGAATCAGATCCATCGGGCCTGGACGGTACAGCGATACGAAGGCAATAATTTCTTCAAACTTGCTCGGGCGTGCCTCTTTCAGCATCTTCTTCATGCCCACGGATTCAAACTGGAATACCGCGGTGGTGTTGGCATTGGCAAAGACCAGATATGCGTCTTTATCTTCAAGCGGGATATAAGCAATATCTAAAGGTTTATCCGCTTTGATGCGTTTATTGATATTTTTAACCGCATCTTCAATCACCGTCAGGTTACGCAAACCCAAGAAGTCAAACTTCACCAGACCTGCAGATTCGACATCGTCTTTATCGAACTGTGCCACGCGTCCGGTACCATCGGCATCACACATGACCGCAGAGAAATCGGTAATTTTGGTTGGCGAGATCACCACACCACCGGCGTGTTTACCGGTGTTTCGGGTAATACCTTCCAGTTTCAGTGCCATTTCCCAGATTTCGGCTGCATCGTCATGGTCTGGATTGGATGGATTGGTGACGATATCTTTAAGCTGGGGTTCAGCTTCTAGTGACTCAAGCAGGCTTAGACCTAAAGGCTTGGTCGGAATCATTTTCGAGATACGATCCGCCAAGCCATAAGATTTACCCAAAACGCGCGCAACATCACGAATCGCACCTTTGGCCGCCATAGTGCCGAATGTTGCAATCTGGGAGACCGCATCACGGCCATAGGTACGTGCTACATAGTCAATCACGCGGTCACGGCCTGCGATACAGAAATCGACGTCGAAGTCGGGCATCGAAACACGTTCCGGGTTCAGGAAACGTTCGAACAGCAGTTCATAACGCAGCGGGTCAAGATCGGTAATTTTTAAGCTATAGGCGACCAGTGAACCTGCACCCGAACCACGGCCCGGACCGACCGGAACGCCGTTACTTTTCGACCACTGAATGAAGTCCATCACGATCAGGAAGTAGCCCGGGAATCCCATCGAGTTAATGATGTTAATCTCGTATTCGATACGCTCATCATAAGGCTTGCGGATTTCTGGCCAGTCTTCATCACGTTGTTCAGGCGGATACAGGAAATTCAGGCGTTCTTCCAGACCTTCTTTGGACAAGTGTGCAAAGAAGGTATCAATGGTATGACCTTCAGGAATCGGATAATCAGGCAGGAAGTATTTGCCCAGTTGCAGCGTCACATTACAGCGTTTGGCAATGTGATAGGTGTTCTCAATCGCAGATGGAATATCCGAGAACAGCGCTGTCATTTCTTCAGCAGATTTGAAATATTGTTCAGGTGAATAGGTTTTAGGGCGGCGGTTGTCACCAAGCACATAACCATCTGCAATACATACCCGTGCTTCATGCGCTTCATAATCTTCACGGGTCATGAAATGCACATCATTATGTGCGACCACACCGATATTGTATTTTTTTGCCAGCTTAACGGCTTCCAGAATAAAGTTATCTTCATCCGGACGATTGGTACGGGTCAGGGCAAGATAAACACGATTACCAAATTTTTCGACCCATTCTTCTAGCAGCGGTTCCGCTTTTTGCGGATTTGAACTCATCAGCATTTTGCCGACATCGGAATGCATGCCGAGCAGGGCAATCATGTCCTCAGGCTGATTTAAAATCCATTGTTTTTGAACGCAGGGAATATCCAGTTGCTGGCCACTGATAAAGCCTTCAGATACTAATTCAGTCAAATTACGCCAGCCGGTATTGGTCATGGCCAATAAGGTCATGCGATGTTCGGCATCATTCAGGCGAATTTCAGAACCCAGAATCGGCTTGATGCGTTTGCTCAGACATTTGCCATAGAACTTGACGGCAGCATGCAGGTTAGAAAGATCCGTGAGCGCAAGGGCAGGCATCTGTTCTTCTTCGGCAGCTTTGACCAAGTCAGGTATCCGTACGATGGATTCAGTAATCGAAAATTCTGTATGAATACCAAGATGAACAAAGTGCATAGATGAGTCCCTGCTAAAACCATTGAATAGTTTAACATGGGATTTATTGTTTCAGTTTGAAATTGAGGGGAAATGGCTAACTTTTAGGTCAAGTTTGAATTTGATTTTTTAAGCTGATTATTTAGTTAGTTGTTAGAAGATATTTTCTTTTACTTTTAACGGGGCAAAAGTAACAAAACCTCTTTGTTGATCTGATGGCACTTCCATGTGCCACAGACCAACGGGCGACTTCCTGTCGCGGTGGCACGTATCAAATAGTTGCAGGACTTTACTTTGAAATAATGAGAAAGGGTTCGTAAGTATTAAAAACAATAAAACCCTCTTTTTAAAGGGCTTTATTTATACATAAAAACTAGCTTAACGAAGTCGGGATAACCAGTCACCGAGGCTTTGTACAATCTGCACTAGAATCAGTAATACAATCACCGTCATGATGACTACAGAGGTATCAAAACGCTGATAACCATAAGAAATCGCTAAGTCACCAATACCACCCGCACCGACAGCACCGGCCATTGCCGTTGCACCAATCAAACTGATGGTAGCAGTAGTCAAGTTTAGAATCAGTGAGCTACGCGCTTCCGGCAGAATAAACTTAAAGATAATTTGGATTGGCGTCGCGCCCATCGCTTGGGCAGATTCGATAATACCTTCATTCACTTCGAGTAAAGAGGTTTCAATCAGGCGACCAATGTATGGGCCGACATAAATGGTCAATGGAACAATCGCTGCCCAGGTCCCAATCGATGTGCCGACAATTAACTTGGTCAGTGGAATCACCGCAATCAGCAAGATAATAAATGGCAATGAACGTAGCGCATTCACAATCGGATTGAGACCGTGATAAATCACACGATTCGGCAGAATCCCATTCGGACGGGTCACCAGTAGAGTAATCGCCTGAATGAAGCCCCAGATACAGCCAAACAGCATCGCGAAGAACACCATATGAAAGGTTTCTTGCAGCGCTGTCACAAACTGATCTATCGACAGGGAGCTTTTCCAGAACGGCGCAGTGATCGTTGTCAGCCACTGTACAATTAAATCTCTCATGCCTGTACTCCCGCCTGATCGACTTGTACGCCGTGTTGTTCAAGGAATTTTATTGCTGCTTGAATTTCTTGTGCATCACCCAGTAGCTGAATAAACATCTGGCCAATCACCGTGCCATTAATTTCGGTCATATTGGCAAACAGAATATTTAAACTGATATCAAACTGTTTAATCACCGCTTGAATCACGGTTTCCTGTGCCGAGCTACCAAGGAATTTCAGGCAATAAATACTGTTGTGATTCTGGTTTTCCAGATTATTCAGAATATTGACTGGTAAATGCTGCTGTAATACGGTCTGAATAAAATTCTTGGTCGTCGGGTGCTGGGGCTGACTGAATATTTGTAAGGTACTGCCGGTTTCAATCACATCACCTTTTTCCATCACGGCGACATAATCACACACGGTTTCAATTACATCCATTTCATGGGTAACCATAACAATGGTGATGCCTTGTTCTTCATTAATTTTTTTAAGTAGCTGTAGAACAGATTTGGTGGTTTGTGGATCAAGTGCAGAAGTCGCTTCATCACAGAGTAAAATTTTTGGATGATTGGCAAGGGCACGGGCAATACCAACACGCTGCTTTTGACCGCCAGACAATTCATCTGGAAAAGCATGACGTTTATGTTTCAGGTCAATAAAGTCTAATAATTCTTCGAGGCGCTTTTCCCGTTCTGCCTTGCTCCAGCCGAGGAGTTTCATGGGCATTTCGATATTGGCTGCCACGGTTTTGGTTTGCATTAAATTGAAATGCTGGAAAATCATGCCGATGCTGGCACGTTCTTGACGCAATGCTTTGGCATCCAGTGCGGTAAAATCTGTTCCGTTAATGATAATCCGGCCTGAGCTTGGGCGCTCAAGCAGGTTGATCAGACGGATGAGGGTGCTTTTACCGGCACCACTATAACCGATGATGCCAAAAATACTGCCGGTTGGAATCTGAAGATTAATCTGATTCAAGGCATGCAAGGTTTGACCCTTAAGCTCATACTGTTTTGAAATATCTTTAAATTCAATCATAGTGTCAAAAACTGCATCACGGATAAAAAAACAGGCAAGAAATCGTCCTTGCCTGTTCTAAAAGTCTATTATAGTACTATTTTGATTCAGTTAAATACGTCACAGGTTTGTTTACCGCAACTTTAGTACCACCAAAATGCTCATCAACATATGCTTTTACTGCTGGCGTATGATACAACGCACCCACTTTTTGCAGGACTGGATCATTTTGACGATCTGCTGCAACCGCTAATACGTTGACGTTCATTTTTGTGCTTTGATCAATCGGCTCATAGTAAATCGCATCTTTCAATACGTTTAAACCACCTTCCATTGCCAAGGTATTGCCCAGCACAATCGCATCAACTTCGTCTTTTACGCGTACTGCAGTCGCCATTTGAATGGGCTTAATCACGATTTGTTTTGCATTTTCGGTCACATCAGACGTTGTGCCTTTGACATTGTCGAAACCAGCTTTTAATTTAACCAGGCCTGCTGATTGTAAAAGTAATAATGCACGTGATTCGTTTGCGCCGTCGTTAGGAATAGCAATGGTTGCACCAGTTTTAAACTCGTTTAAAGATTTCACTTTGCTTGAGTAAATACCCATTGGCTCTAAATAAGTGGTAGATAGAGGTACAATTTTGGCTGTGTTGGCATCGTTGTAAGCCACCATATAGGCATAAGACTGGAATGCATTCACATCAATTTCTTTGTTGGCTACTGCCGTGTTCATTGACACATAGTCAGTAAAATTTTTCACATCAAGTTTGATACCGGCTGCTTTGGTTTCAGGCAGGGTCGCGATATAACGCCATACGTCTGCATCTGAACCGGTCGAAGCCATAGTTACAGTTTGAAGACCATTAGCATCTTTGCTTTGCGCTGCATCAGTGGCAGGCGCTTCTTGTTTACCACACCCAGTTAAAGTCAATACAGAGGCACTCAAGATAACGCCAAGTAACTTTTTCATGAAATTGTCCTAATTCTATTCTTGCCTAAAGTATAAGCATTTTTAAATCGTGTTAAATAAGAGTTTTATTACGATCTAAGTAGGTGGCTTGATCATTGCTGAGGAGGGCTTGAGATCGGAAGATGCAAGCGTGCAGCAACAGTTCTGGTGAACTTGATCAAGTCAGAGGCAGCCCAAATCTGATGTACTTGATCTATTTTGGAGAGAGAAAATAGATATTTTATAAGTACATGCCAAGGTTTATGTGCTCTGAAGTTGCGGATATCATAGCAATAAATCTATATTCGATATACTGGATAAAAAAGCCTTGCTTATCTCTTTAGTCGAATATAAAAAAAAGATCTTTTAAAGAAAATATTAATTAAAACAATATATTATTTATATTGAAAATATAGTTTTAATGGATGTGTTTAAATAGTGATCTTTATAAGATTTTGTAAGATAGAAATATAAAAAATGCATATAGATAAATATAAAAAAATATCTGATTTTTTGGGAAATGAAGAAAATTCGATCATTAACGAGATAAATCTTTCCTTTATATTAACTAAGCGAGTCAGTATCTGATCTTGGTTTCCTCAGGTCATGATACTGCAAGCTTGTTTTAACAAAAGGGAATATAGAGATAATCCGAACGCTGTTTTTCATAGAGTACGTGTCTACACAAGATATGATCGGCAGGTACAAGCGGATGATCAAACTCTCCCACTTTTTCTAAGCCAATGTTTTGCATGACACGTTCTGATGGCGTGTTAACGCATGCAGTAAAAGAAATGACTTTCTCGAGTCGTAGAGTTCTAAAAGCATATTTCAGTACCGCTTTGGCTCCTTCAGTGGCATAGCCTTGATTCCAGTATTGCGGTAGCAAGCGCCAGCCAATTTCAGGTGCATCGGCAATTTCAAATTCAGGTGGATGTACGTGTAAGCCAATAAATCCGATGAATTCGCCTGTCGCTTTGAGTTCTACGGCAAAGAGTCCCCATCCACGCGTTTTAATAGCAGTACGAATACGTTCAAGAAAAGCGGTTGCCTCAGTCGCATCGAGTTTTTTAGGGAAGTAGCGCATGACCTCATCATCTGCACACATTTGGATAAATGGGGTAGTGTCGGATTCTTGCCATTGGCGCAGGATCAGGCGAGGGGTGGTAATTGAAGCTGATGACATATACTTAGACCAAGATATAAGATGTTATCTATTAATCATTAAAATTTAATATAACATGGATGAAATTATGTTGGATGATCAACAGATTCAGAATCAAGAAACGCAAGTTTGTAGTAATCCTGCTTGGATGGTTCATCTAAAACCTTTTTCAGCAATCATTAGTGAACAACAACCTAGGATTAATTTTTCATTAGATCAGATCAATAACAATGATTATGAGGGAATGCAACTATCAAAAGTAATCGGAATTCTTTCTTTAGAAAGTGATGATAGTTTAGGTGCTTTAATTAGTTATAACGGAGCAATTGCAATCCCTCAAAGCGAAAATTTTCCAACACGCATTGATGGTATTACTAAATTAAATGAGATTTTGTGTTGCCTGTTATTAGGTGGGATCCATGCAG
Source organism: Acinetobacter sp. AS5 (assembly GCF_048957595.1). NCBI lineage: Bacteria > Pseudomonadati > Pseudomonadota > Gammaproteobacteria > Moraxellales > Moraxellaceae > Acinetobacter > Acinetobacter sp. AS5. The sequence goes on from NZ_JARDAL010000002.1 coordinate 33,594, forward strand.
AGGTCTTGCATCCTCATGAGTTAGATGTAGGTACATTAGATCTCTTGCGAAAGTCATTATTGAAAATTTATCCGGTTTACCAATGCAGCTATTAAGTTGACGCGTAAACCAAATCTTTTCCGTCTATTTCGATAGCGTTCACTTAATATTCTAAATGTTTTCAATTGACTATTGATGTGTTCGATCACAACTCGTATTTTTCCAATCATTTTATTGTACTTTTTCTCAACATCAAATAAGGGTAAATTCTTCTTTTTCTTTATTGGCATCAATAATTTAAAGCCATCTTTCTCTAATCCATAGTAACCTAAATCGGTCATAACATATTCACAATGTTTGAATTTCTTAACCGTTTTTCTTGCCAGTTTAATGTCATGCTGACTGCCATTCGATATATCTAGCCCTATGATTTGTTTGCTCTTCGGATGATAGATCACTTGTACTTTTAGCGTATGTTTCTTCTTTTTACCACTGTAGAACTTACTCTGATTTTTTTTTCGGGCGTTCTATTGAACATTCTGTGGCATCAATAATGACCCAGTTAAAGTGTTCGTCTGCTGTGGTAATGCTTCGTTTTGGCAGAGTAAAACGTCTTGATTTCATTAATGCATCTTCAACTTTTTTAATGGTTCGATTCACATTGCTTTCAGCGATATGGTAATTTGCCGCCAATTCCAGTTGAGTGCTGTAGTTCCGTAAGTAATTGAGCGTTAATAACAACTGATCCTCTAAATCTAAAGTATGAGGACGACCTGATTTCTTTTTGAGTGATTCTGCTTTTTCTAAAACATCTACCATTTCGGTAAAAACTGGTCGAGGTACGCCAACCAGGCGTTTAAATTCAGAATCTGAAAAACGGTTTAATTTCTGATATCTCATGAAATCTATATTGAGGTGGTTTTTACTTTCGCAAGAGGTCTATTATATGAAAAGCGAAGTTTATTTTCTAATTTGCCATCGCTTCATAATCAATTAAGGTGCAATTGGGCATCTATATCTGAACGATATCTACCGTTGATGCATCCTAGAGTTTTACATTTTAATGATCTAAGACTCGCTTATAATGCTGGGCAGGAAATAATTAAGTCAATTCCATCTTTTACACCATTCTTTCTATTAAATGGTTATACATCTTTAATTAATCAAAACAATAATGATGCGCTTAATAATTTGTGGATTGTAGTTGAGCAAATTACAGAAATTTTATGGAAGAAAATTTATATTAAATGTAAGGATAGCTATCCAAGACAAGTAAGATGTTTACATACAACATGGGAAGAAGCTAAGTTTTTAAAAAATATAGCAACTAAGCATAAACTTTTAAGGTTAGCCAAAATTATCTCAAGACAAAATTATAAGATATTAGAGAGTGCTCGAAAATCTCGAAATAAACTAGTGCATAGTGGAAGACGTCCAGAATATGAAGTAATTTTTGAATTGTGGGGAATATTATCCGAGTTGCTTGAGCTAGCTACTTGTAGAAGAAATATAGGTCTTAGAAAAATAAAAGTCGGGAAAGAATTAAACTGGAGTAATCCACAAGATACTAATTTTGATGAATGGAAAGAATTAGTAGCTCAAATGAAATAAAAATTACTAATTAAAAACCCCGCACTTAGCGGGGTTTTTACTTAACCAAAATTTAGATTAAGCATTTTCACGCGCAATCGCACGGTAACCAATATCTTTACGGTATTGAACGCCGTCGAATGTCACTTTTTTGCAAAGTTCTAAAGCTTTTGCTTGTGCTTCACCAATGGTATTACCCAGTGCAGTCACGCAAAGTACACGACCACCAGCAGTCACGATCTCACCATTTTCATTGGCTTTAGTACCTGCATGGAACACTTTCGCATCTGCCATTTCAGTGTCTAAACCTGAAATCACATCACCATTGCTAGACGTTTCAGGATAGCCACGTGACGCAAGTACGATACCGACAGTCTTGCGCTCATCCCATTCAGCTTCCGCAGGTAAGTTACCAGCAATACCAGCTTCAACCAAATCAACTAAAGATGATTTTAAACGCATCATGATTGGTTGAGTTTCAGGGTCACCAAAACGGCAGTTAAACTCGATCACTTTAGGTTGACCTTGTTCATCAATCATCAAGCCTGCGTATAAGAAACCTGTGTAAACATGACCATCTGCTTTCATGCCGTCAACAGTCGGACGCATCACTTCTTTCATGGTTTTTTCAAATACGTCAGCCGTCACAACAGGAGCAGGAGAGTAAGCACCCATACCGCCAGTGTTCGGACCTTGGTCGCCTTCAAAAATACGTTTATGGTCTTGAGAAGTTGCCATCGGCAAGATGTTGTCGCCATCAATCATACAAATGAAAGATGCTTCTTCACCCGCAAGGAATTCTTCGATCACAACGCGAGAACCTGCATCGCCAAACTTGTTACCTGCAAGCATGTCATCAATTGCTGCAAATGCTTCTTGATTGGTCATGGCAACGATTACGCCTTTACCTGCAGCAAGACCATCGGCTTTGATCACGATTGGCGCGCCATTTTTCTCTATAAATGCTTTAGCGGCATCTACTTCAGTAAACACGTCATAGAAAGCAGTTGGAATGTTGTGACGTTTTAAGAAGTGCTTGGCAAAAGCTTTAGAGCCTTCAAGCTGTGCAGCAAACTGCGTTGGACCCCAAATTTTTACACCAGCTGCACGGCAAGCATCAACCACACCATTCACAAGTGGTGCTTCAGGGCCGACAATGACAAGTTCAACTGCATTGCTTTTTGCAAAGTCGATAATCGCAGCATTGTCTAAAATATTTAAGGCAACATTTTCGCATTTATTTTCTGTTGCAGTACCTGCATTACCCGGTGCTACAAATACTTTTGCGACTTTATCATCTTGCGCGATTTTCCATGCAAGTGCATGTTCACGACCACCATTACCCAAAACTAAAATATTCATTAAAAAAAATCCTTCTGAAATAGAATCCCCCTAAATCCCCCTTTGATAAAAGGGGGACTCCCTTCGCTCTACTATGATATAGAAAACCCTCCTTTATTAAGGAGGGCTAGGGAGGATTTAAAATTAATTAGTGACGGAAGTGACGCATACCAGTGAACACCATTGCAATACCAGCTTCGTCAGCCGCAGCAATCGTTTCTTCATCACGCATAGAACCACCCGGTTGGATAATGCATTTGATACCCGCTTTCGCAGCGTTATCAATACCATCACGGAATGGGAAGAATGCGTCAGATGCCATTACCGCACCTTCAACTACTAAACCAGCATGTTCAGCTTTGATTGCAGCAATACGAGCTGAGTTTACACGGCTCATTTGGCCAGCGCCTACACCAATGGTTTGACGGTTTTTGGCATAAACAATCGCGTTAGACTTCACGTATTTCGCCACTTTCCAAGCGAAGATCATGTCGTCAATTTCTTGTTCAGTCGGCGCACGTTTGGTGACTACTTTAAGATCATCTTTCGTGATCATGCCCAAGTCTTGGTCTTGAACCAGTAAACCACCGTTTACGCGTTTGTAGTCAAGTTGCGATTGACGCGCATCGATTGCTGGAAGTTCGCCACATACAAGTACACGTACGTTTTTCTTCGCGCCTGTTACTTCAAGAACACCTTCAGCAATGCTCGGTGCAATGATTACTTCAACAAATTGACGGTCGACAATCGCTTGTGCAGTTGCAACGTCTAATTCACGGTTGAATGCAATGATGCCACCGAAAGCAGATTCAGGATCTGTTGCATACGCAAGATCATAAGCTGCTTGAATACCGTCTAGAGACACTGCAACGCCACATGGGTTGGCGTGTTTAACGATCACACAAGCAGGCTTCGTAAATGATTTCACACATTCAAGTGCTGCATCAGTGTCCGCAATGTTGTTATAAGAGAGTTCTTTACCTTGAAGCTGTTTCGCTGTTGAAACAGAAGCTTCAGTCGCTGTGTCTTCTACATAGAATGCAGCAGCTTGATGCGGGTTTTCACCGTAACGAAGGTCTTGAACTTTGTTCAATTGAGTATTGAAAGTACGTGCAAACTTGTCTGCCTGACCTTCTTCTTTACCTACGCGAGCGCCTAAGTAAGATGCGATCATGCCGTCATATTGTGCAGTATGTTCAAAGGCTTTCACCGCTAGGTCAAAACGAGTTGCATGAGATAAAGCACCCTCAGCTTTAAGCTCAGCTACAACGGTTGCATAGTCAGATGCATTTACGATGATACCTACAGATGCATGGTTTTTTGCCGCAGCACGAACCATGGTAGGACCACCGATGTCGATGTTTTCGATGGCATCAGCAAGTGAACAGTTTGGTTTTGCTACTGTTGCAGCAAATGGATAAAGGTTTACAACGACTAAATCAATAGCATCAATGTTGTGTTCAGCCATCACAGCTTCGTCTAGACCACGACGAGCCAGGATACCCCCATGAATTTTCGGATGTAGTGTTTTTACACGGCCGTCCATCATCTCTGGAAAACCTGTATGCTCCGAAACTTCAACTACAGCCACATTATTGTCTTTCAACAATTTGTAGGTACCACCTGTAGATAAAATTTCTACCCCTAGAGCAGCAAGTTCTTGTGCAAATTCAACAATACCAGTCTTGTCAGACACAGAGATTAAAGCGCGTTTAATAGTCATGATCTTCGTCACAGTTTTCAAGGAACAGAATAAAACAAAATCAGCAATTTACAGGTTAAAAAAAATGCCTGCGGAAGCCGCAAGCATTTTATCATTTATTCACTCATTAAACCGTGAGCTTTTAACTTTTTACGTAAAGTACCACGGTTGAGTCCGAGAATCTCGGCAGCACGTGTTTGGTTACCACGTGTATATTCTAGAACTACAGATAGAAGAGGTTTCTCCATTTCTGCTAGCACCATGTCGTATACCTGAGATGGTTGCTCGCCCTGCAGTTGTGCAAAATAGTGGCGAACTGCGCGATCTACGTGGATACGTAAAGCAACATCAGATTGTGCAGTAAAAATAGGAGATTTGCTATTCATGCGAATTAATCCGAAAAACAAATATCACTTGGGTAAAGTGATATATAAAAGTGGTCTAGAAATTGAAATGAACTCCATTTTAGATCCTAAAACGGAAGTTCTAAAACTTAGTCATTACATTGAGCCTGTAGCTTGACACATCTCTGCGATTTGGTCGAAAAATAAGCGTAACAATAGTTAAAGTTTTGTTACTGACCAAAATCAAAACAAAAAAATCTGCACGATACGCAATAAATTTTATAGCGCATTAGGCAAGACTGTATTTGTTGTGAAAAAGTCGCGAGGAGTTGCAGCACATAGCTTTCGTGGCGCGTATCATACCATTGTCTAAGCAAAAGTGAGCAAGAAAACTGCATTTTTTTTAACTTTTTTTAATTTTTTAATGCTTTCTCAGCAGATTAGGGGCGAATTATTTCCAAAGTATAGCGATCAAAGCTTTTACGATCGACTGGAAGCTTAAATTTGAATTTAAACGGGCTGTTTTTTGGGATGCGCTGAATATTGACCAGACTTTCAATCAGGTACTCTTCGGAGGACAGGTTATAAGTTGCAATCACTTCACCGCGATGTTCCAGATTGATTCTTAAAATCGGTAAGGCCAGGCTACGGTCATGAAAATTGATCAGCTCACCGCTAAACTCAGCTTCATTATTACCGGTTGCCTTGATTTTGACTTTATTGGCCTGAATTAGTGTGTAGTATTTTTCCAGATTGGAACAATTAAACACTTCACAGGCACTGTTAAAAGCCAGACTCATGACGTGACTGTTTTTGATGTATTGCGGATTGAACCAGAAAAATTGAAATAGCAGCAGGCTGAATAGTGACAGATTGAGTAAACTCCAGCCTAGATAGTACATTGGCCCGCGTTTAGTCTGCTTTTCTGCCTGATCTTCCCAGTTCATGCTCGGCAGAACTGAAATCGGCTCGGTACTGAAATAATTCAGGTTATTTAAATAGGTTTCCAGATCAATATTGGAATGTTCAACTTTTTGGTCAAAAATCTGTAGCAGGCTATGACGATGCTGCTGATCCGTGTGATAAACACCTGAGTTATTTTGAGCATCAGTTTTGATGAATTCGCTGGAGTTCGACTGAGCCTGAGACATTGAGACGGTGACCGAATTCCGGGTTTCGGTCACCAAATGCGATAAGGCATTAAATGAGGTGGTACATTTGGGACAGCAAACCATACCCTGCGCAACGGTGAGTTGAGCAACTGTGACCTTATAGGTGGTGGAACAGGTAGGGCAATGGGTTCTTTTGTCACTCATGGATTATTTATAGGCTCATTCGTTCTTATGGCGTTTACCCGAGATACGGCACCAGTGCTCATCTCGTTTTTCTACCTCTAATATATCAAAATAATTTGAGTAAATGCTAGTAACATCAGCAACTTGCTCTTCGATAACTCCAGCAAGTGCGAACTGTCCCTCAGATTTAATTAAAGTTGCGAACTCAGGAGCCAGCATCATCAGTGGTGCTGCCAGAATATTGGCAACAAATACGTCAGCTTTGGTATTACCGAGCTCATCTCTAAATTCTTCTGGCAATCCGACATAGAGTTTGTCCAGTACGCCATTCAGTTCAGCATTTTGCTGAGTCGCCAGTACAGCTTGTGGATCGATATCAGTGGCATATGCTTTTTTCGCACCTAATAGCAGTGCAGCTACCGCGAGAATGCCTGAACCACAGCCATAATCGATAACAATTTTATCTTTCACATCAATCTTGCCCAGCCATTGTAAGCACAGGAAAGTTGAAGCGTGGTTGCCTGTTCCGAAAGCCAGACCTGGATCAAGCTTGATATTTACCGCATCGGCATCAGGTGCTTCCATCCACTCCGGTACGATCCAGTATTTATCAGCAATCTGAATTGGCTCATAGGCATCCATCCAGGTGCGTTCCCAAGCCTGATCTTCAATCAGTTCATGACGGATCGGAGCATCTGGCATTTGTGCACGAATAAAGGTTTCTAGTGCGGCAACATCGATTTCTTCGCCTTCTTCCTGCGCATAAATACCGGTCACAATCACTTTATTCCAGAGTGGTGTTTCACCTGGAAGTGGTTCCAGCAAATCCTGGTTTTCAGCATCATCCAGAGTCACACTCACTGCGCCTAGCGAGCTGAGTAATGTCTCAGTAAAATCAACCTGAGCCTGTTCAACCGTAATATGAATTTGTAACCACTTCACAGAAATAACCTTTATACATTTTTCAAAAAGCTATTGTAACGGAAGTTCAGACTCAACGCTGCTATCTTCTTGATCCATTCCCAAAATAAAAAGGATGCCTGAGGCATCCTTTGAACAGTTCCAGAGCTTATCTAATCCAGATTCGTTAAAGGTGTTTGCGCCGGGAGTGGTGCAAGCCGATTCAATAGACTGCCAAAAATTGCAGCAAAGATATACATAAAGATAGAATAAACCGCGGCTGGGATCGCCACAGCAGCACTGCCAATCACGGTCAGGGCAATGGTCATGGCGAGGGTGCTGTTATGAATGCCAATTTCAAATGCACTGGCACGGGCTTGAGCGCTATTAATATTCAGTAGTCGCGGAATCAGATAACCAATACTCAGGCTCAGGATGCAGAACAAGGCAGTCGCCAGACCCACCTGGGTCAAGTATTCACCGATATTGCTGCGCTCTTTGATGAGTGTGGCAATAATAATCAGCACCAAAAAGCCAATCGAAAAAATCCGCAGCGGCCGATTCAGTTTTGCTGTCACGCCTGGTGCATAGCGCCGAATCAACATGCCAATTCCCACCGGAATCAGGATGATCGCAAAGACTTGCAGAATCTTGCCGAATTGCAGGCCAACTTGCTGGCTATCCTGCATAAAATGCATGATCGAAAAATTAATAATTAAAGGTAAGGTAATCGCTGCGATGACTGAGTTGATAGCAGTCAAAGTGATATTGAGGGCTAAGTCACCTTTAAACAGATAGCTAAACAGGTTGGCTGTTGCACCCCCGGGCGAAGCCGCCAAGAGCATCAACCCGACTGAGAGTAATGGGGTTAAAGCGAATAGCTTGCAGAGTAAAAAGGCAATGCCAACCAGAATAACCAGTTGGCAGAACAATGCTATAAATACGGCTTTGGGGTGACGAGTGACACGGCTAAAGTCCCGAGGCGTCAGTTCAAGGCCCAGTCCCATCATGATGATTGCAAGTGCCAGCGGCAGTAATATCGTTATAAGGCCAGAATCCATCTGTATGCTCCTTGTCGAAAATTGTTTTAATACTTCTGATTTTCTTTAGAAAAGCATACAGCCTTATAGCAGAATCAGCCAAATAAATTACAAATCTGATAAACGACTTTTATTGCTATACACCACTTGCTGGCGACTAATCAGCACACCGAAAATAGTGGCGAAACTGTACATGAAAATTGTATAAATGCCTGCAGGAATAGCCATCGTGACATTATTTAAGACCGATATCGCAATCGTCAGCGCAATGGCAGTGTTATGAATGCCAATTTCAAAGGTACAGGCGCGTGCCATTTTCTCTGGGATACCCATGAGTAAAGGAATGCAATAGCCAATAAACAGGCTGGAAAAACATAAAATCGCAGTTGCTGCACCAATATTGGCAAAGTATTCGACCAAATTCGAACGTTCTCTGAAAATGGCGAATATCAATAGGATGGTTAGAAAACCGATAGAGAGTAAGCGCATGGGCCTGCTGACAGTAATTGACAGGTTTGGAAATTTGGCCCGAAGCAGCATACCCATGATCACGGGAATCAAGGTAATTAAAAAGACCTGCATAATCTTTTCAACTGGAAAAGTCACGTTTGAGTCATGACTCATAAAGTAGTGTAAGGACAGATTGATAATAAAGGGCAGGGTAAAAATAGAGATGATGGTATTAATGGCGGTTAGAGTAATATTCAGTGCCACATCACCTTTATATATGTAGCTAAATAGGTTCGCGGTTGGGCCACCAGGTGAGGCGGCTAGCAACATCAGACCTACAGCAAGCAAAGCGGGCAAGTCCAAAATCAGACAAATAAAAAAAGCAACGCTGGGTAATAGGACTAACTGCGCAAATAAAGTAATAAAAATGACTTTAGGATAGCGACTTAAGCGCAGGAAATCTTTGATAGTGAGTTCTAGCCCCAGCCCCATCATCATAATTGCCAATGTAATTGGCAAAAAAACGCTAAAAAACCCCGAATCCATGAATTTGCCTTTTTATTATGCATTTATAGGTATATTTCCAGTTTAGCCTAGATGAATAAATAAGCAATAAAAAACGGGCAAAATGCAATCACTTTGCCCGTCAAAGCTTTTACTTGAAATCTAAACTATTTAGATATATATCGGCTACATACCTGGCTGGCCTTGCATTGGTGAATCAGGCTGTGCTGGCTGGTTCATCTGATGCTGCATAGGCTGGTTTTGCATATGTGGCTGCATCGGTTGGCTTTGCATCTGAGATTGTCCCTGAGGGCGTGGTGGCATAAAGCCTAATGCACATTTACCTTTGACTTCGGCACCATTGATGGTGGCAGTAGTCGCACCACTGTTGCCGCTACAGGTACTCATGAGTTCGGCTTCATCGCCTTTGATTGAAGCATTTTTGGATGAAGCGAAAAACTGCGGCTCACAGGTACCATTCCAGATAATGCCACGATAGGCAAAACTGACTTGTGCACCTTGGGATTTGCCTTTACAAACCTGTTGGTACTTTTGTGCATTATAAATGGTTTCGACCTTATCATTCGCTGATGCAGCAAATGGCGCAAAACATAAACCACATAGAACGGTTGAGAGGAAAATATTCTTATTCATCTTTTATACCTTTGTTTGTAATGTAACCAACATATAGATTAAAAAATGCGCGAGATTAAACAATGCAAATCGAGTAAATTTCTCAGCTTATATGTTTAATTTATATAGTTCCTCTGCAAAGTTAAATTACAGTGCTTTATTGTTATGCGAGTTAAGTGCGATTTATCTCAGGATAAATTCAACTGAATTTGTCTACTTTAGAGTGAAATTTGCTATAATGCTCAGCTATTCTTTTTTATCTCTCAATTACCACTATGCATTATCCTAAAGTATACGATGTCATTGTTATCGGTGGCGGTCACGCCGGTACGGAAGCGGCTCTGGCTGCAGCGCGTATGGGTCGACAGACTTTACTCTTAACTCATAACATTGAGACTTTAGGGCAGATGAGTTGTAACCCGGCCATCGGTGGTATTGGTAAATCGCATTTGGTGCGTGAAATTGATGCCTTGGGCGGTGCGATGGCACTGGCTGCCGATAAAGGCGGTATTCAATTCCGTATTTTGAACTCGCGTAAAGGTGCTGCAGTACGTGCAACACGTGCGCAGGCGGACCGTGTACGTTATAAAGCGGCTATTCGCGAAACATTAGAAAACCAAGCAAACCTTGATATTTTTCAGCAAGCCGCAGATGACCTGATTGTTGAAGGCGATACTGTAAAAGGTGTGGTTACCCAAATGGGTATCCATTTTGATGCTAAAACTGTGGTGCTGACAGCAGGTACTTTCCTCGGTGGTGTCATCCACGTCGGTCTGGAGAAATCTAGCGGTGGTCGTGCGGGTGATCCGCCGTCAATTTCCTTGGCACATCGTTTGCGTGAACTTCAACTTCCAGTGGGTCGTTTAAAAACAGGTACACCACCGCGTATTGATGCACGTTCAGTCGATTTCTCTGTGATGACGCCACAGCCGGGTGATTTCCCGTCTCCAACCATGTCATTCATGGGCGATGCATCAATGCATCCTGAGCAGGTAAATTGCTATATCACGCATACTAATGAACGCACACATGAAATCATTCGTGGCGGTTTAGACCGTTCACCAATGTACACTGGTGTGATCGAAGGTGTGGGTCCACGTTACTGCCCATCGATTGAAGATAAAATTCACCGTTTTGCCGATAAAGATTCTCACCAAGTCTTTCTGGAGCCTGAAGGCCTGGATACACATGAGCTTTATCCAAATGGTATTTCGACTTCTTTACCGTTCGACGTTCAGTTTGAACTGGTTCGCTCGATCCGTGGTATGGAAAATGCGCACATTCTCCGTCCGGGCTATGCCATTGAATACGATTATTTCAACCCACAAGCGTTGAAATTTACCCTTGAAACCAAAGCAATTAATAACTTGTATTTCGCCGGTCAAATCAACGGCACAACCGGTTATGAAGAAGCGGGTGCGCAGGGTTTGCTTGCAGGCTTGAACGCTGCACGCCGTGCTTGGGATCAGGAGCAATGGACGCCAAAACGTGATGAAGCGTACATGGGCGTACTGGTTGATGACCTGATCACACTCGGTACCAAAGAACCGTACCGCATGTTTACCTCACGTGCCGAATACCGTTTGATGCTGCGTGAAGATAACGCAGATCAGCGTTTAACAGCAATTGGTCGTGAAATGGGTCTAGTGGATGATGCACGTTGGGCAGTGTACTGTGAGAAAATGGAAGCAGTAGAAAAAGAAACGGGTCGTTTACAACACCTGTGGGCTGCACCAAACAATCCAATGGGCAAGAAATTCGTTGAGATGACCGGTGCAGACCTGTCTAAAGAATGTTCGGCGATCGATTTGTTGAAACGTCCAAACATTTCATTTGCTCAAATTGCAGAGTTAACCAATTCTGAAGTATCACCATTTGTCGGTGAGCAAATTGAAATTGCAGTGAAATATGCGGGTTATATTAATCGTCAGCATGAAGATGTCGCACAAATGAAACGTCTTGAAGAAACCCGTATTCCTGCGGATTTCGATTATGACATCGTGTCAGGTCTGTCCCGTGAAATTACCCTGAAACTGAAAGATGTTCGTCCTGAAACATTGGCGCAAGCCAGTCGTATTCCAGGTGTAACCCCTGCAGCAGTTCAACTGGTGATGATTACAATTCGTAAGAATGCACAAGCAAAGAAATCTGCTTAAGATTTTGCGCTAAAAAAGCCCGCATTAAGCGGGCTTTTTATCGGCTTGTAGTTTTGTATAAGTTTTGACTATCGTTGAATTAAAAATAACTACTATTAAATTAAGTTATTGATAAATATATATAATAAATATTGTTAAGATGTATTAAGTCTATAAATACAATCTTTTAGGTCTAATTTAGATGATATTTACACATGCTGATGTGCTTAAACCCGACTATTGTCGTGCTATTTCTCTATCAAGATTAGGTTAAGAATAATGCAACGGATCGTCAGACTATCAAACGGTTTGTGAATTATTGATGGAGATCAGTCATGGCACAGTCATACAGCGAAAAAGCCCAAAAAATATTAACGATATTCTTATGTTTCTGGGTCGCATTTTTTGAAGGTTTTGACCTTCAAGCTCCCGGGATTGCGGCGAAAGGAATTGCAGCAAGCTTTGGTTTAGATCAAATCCAAATGGGCTATGTATTTAGTCTGGGTGTCTTTGGAATGCTGTTTGGCGCATTCTTTGGCGGACGTATTGCAGATTATCTAGGACAAAAGAAAGTCCTAATGCTTTCTGTGACTATTTTTGGTCTGTTCATGTCGTTGACTGCAATTGCGCCAAGCATCGAAGTTTTATATGCAGCGCGTTTCTTTACTGGTTTGGGTTTAGGTGCGGCAATGCCAACCATGATTTCAGTCGTCGGTGATGAAGCAACGGAAGCCAACCGTGGCAAGCTAAATAGTCTGATGTATTGTGGTTTGCCGGTAGGGGCGATCTTTGTTGCCGGTCTGGCCATGTTGCTTCCGGAGATTCAATGGCAAACCTTGTTCCTGATTGGGGGATTAACGCCTTTAGCACTGATTCCATTGATGGCATTTATTCTTAAAGATAAGCCTAAAGTGAATGCGGGAAGTACCGGTTTCTGGCGAAGCTGTGCCGGGAATGGCTGAGGTGTTGTTCAAGCAGCAACAGTATAAAAATACAGTGCCTCTTTGGGTTGGTTTCTTTTTTACCTTGATGATCAATTATATTTTGATCAGCTGGTTACCTAACTTGCTTATGGAACAAGGTTTGCAGAAACAACAGGCATTTCTGGTGATGTTGGTGTTCCAGGTGGGCGCGGTTATTGGAACCCTGAGCCTAGGTTATTTACTGGATCGTTTAAAGCTTTGGCAAATGGCGACCATCATTTATAGTGGCTTGTTTGTTGCCTTGGTATTGTTATTCACCACAACTTCTATTCCGTTATTAATTTTGGCGGGAGTCATGGGTGGCATTTTCTCTACGGGTGGTCAATCTATTCTATATGGGATCTCACCGATTTTTTACTCAGGCGCAGGCAAAGTGACAGGCGTGGGCAGTGCGATCTCTTTAGGGCGTTTAGGGGCGATGACTGGACCATTATTAACTGGAAAAATTCTGGCATTAGGTTTGGGCACCACAGGTATTCTTGTGGCAAGTTTACCAGCAGTGGTCGTATCGGCAGTAGCCGTCACTGCACTATCACGTTATAAGGCTGCTCATAAGTAATTAATCATTGAGATCTATCAAGACAAAAAGGGAATCTGAAAATTCCCTTTTTTATCGTCGAGACTTTTAATTGAATAAAGTCAGTCCATAAAATTTGCTAAAATATACGAATAGCAAACAGATTGATTTTTATATGGCTTATCAACTTATTCCACTCTCGATTCAGGCCACTGATAATATTGCCTGTCCACATTGTCAGCACAACGTGATTGATTGGGCAGAAGAGCAATATGTGCAACCTTGTGAGCATACCCTGTTTATTGCCATGGATATCGGCTTTGAATATATGACCGATGAATTCGAGCACAGCATGCCGCGTTCTGTAGATGATCTGCATGCCAATGATGATCAGGTGAATATGCTGGATGAAATCACCCAGGCGACTTATCCAGATTATCTGATCTATAAGTCTGATCTGGGCATAGATGGGTATTTCCGCTATGTGGGTTTTACTGCATAAATTATCATTAATAAAAAAGCGCCAATCGGCGCTTTTTTATATGGAAAAATTAACTTTCTATTTCTTCTTCGATTTCATCATCCGTGGTATCCATGCCCAGTTCTTTAAGCTTGCGCGTTAAAGTATTGCGACCCCAACCTAAAAGTTCTGCGGCATGACGTTTACGGCCACGGGTTTGTTGCAAGGCTGCATTAATCAAGGTGCGTTCAAACATCGGCGTTGCAACATCCAGAAGTTTCATCTCGCCGTTTTTGAGTTTCTGCATCGCCCATTGACCCAGCAATTCATCCCAGTGATGCGGTGCGATCTGGTTCAGCGTTGGAATTGGCGCGCCCGGATCCTGCTGATGAATTGGAATCTGTTTCAGCTCAGGTGGCAAGTCTTCAGGATAGACTTCACGACCTGTGATCATGACAGTCAGCCAGCGACAGGTGTTCTCAAGTTGACGCACGTTACCTTGCCACGGCAATTTCTGCATATATTCCTGGGTTTCAGGACGCAGAATCTTTGGATTGACCCCAAGTTCCTTCCCGGCACGTGCCAGAAAATGCTGCGCCAACATCGGAATATCTTCACTGCGATGTGCCAGTTTTGGAATATGAATACGAATTACATTCAGGCGGTGATACAAGTCTTCCCGGAAACGACCATCATGGACCAGTTTTTCCAGATCCTGATGTGTCGCTGCCACGATACGCACATCGACCTTAACCGGAATATGACCGCCAACACGATAAAACTCTCCATCAGCTAGGACACGCAGTAAACGGGTCTGGGTCTCAAATGGCATATCGCCAATTTCATCTAAAAACAGCGTGCCGCCATTGGCCTGTTCAAAACGACCCTGACGTTGGGTGTTAGCACCGGTAAATGCACCTTTCTCATGGCCGAACAGTTCAGTTTCGATCAGGTCTTTTGGAATCGCCGCCATATTGAGGGCAATAAAAGGTTTTGAACTGCGTGGTGAATGACGATGCAGGGCATGAGCTACCAGTTCTTTACCTGTACCAGACTCACCATTAATCAACACGGTAATATGCGATTGTGATAAACGGCCAATGGCACGAAACACTTCCTGCATGGCAGGCGATTCACCAATAATCTCGGTAGATTGAATTGGTGGGGCGGCTTTTGCTGATTCTTGTTGCTGTAGCTTGGTGATATGTAAAATCGCACGATTTACCAGCGCCAGTGCTTCATCAATATCAAAAGGCTTAGGTAAATATTCAAAAGCACCGGTTTGATAACTGGATACAGCCGACTCTAAGTCTGAATGCGCCGTCATAATAATCACAGGCAAGTCAGGATAATTGTGTTTAACCTTGCCCAGGAAGGTAAGACCATCAATTCCTGGCATACGGATATCGGTCAAAATCACATCGGGTGCTTCCAGACTCAGTTGATCCAGTGCAGATTGTGCTTCTTCAAAACTGGTAACGTCCAGACCTTCCTCTTTAAACGTCTTTTCCAGTACCCAGCGCATGGCGCGATCGTCATCAATCACCCATATTTTATTTCGCGACATGATTTGACTCCCAAGGTAAATATAAGCTAAAGACGGTTTTTCCAGCTACCGACTGACACTCGATCATGCCGTTGTGCTGATGAATAATATTTTGAGCAATACTGAGGCCCAGTCCGGTCCCTTTGGCACGGCTGGTGACCAGCGGATAAAACACCGATTCGATAATCTCTTCCGGCACACCTGGGCCATTGTCTTCAATATCAATCCGTACCACAGAGCGGTGAATCACCCCGTTAATAGTAAAAAGACGCTGGATCCGGGTTCTTAAAATCAGTTCCGGTTGATGTTCGACAAAGAATTCCTTGTTTTCGGTCATGGCCTGTACGGCATTGGCGCAAATATTCAAAATGACCTGAATCAATTGGTCACGGTCTGCCAGAACTTCCGGTAAGGACAAGTCGTAATCCCGGATAATCTTGATTTTCTTTTTGGTCTGGTTGGCAATCAGTGAACGTACACGTTCCAAGGGTTCATGGACATTGACCAGTTCATAGCTCGGAAGCTGGCGTGAGCCGAGCATGGTATCGGCCAGATTTCTCAGTCGATCCACTTCGCTAATGATAATGTCGGTAAATTCTTTGTATTGTGGATCATTCAAACTACGTGCCAGTAATTGAGTCGCGCCACGAATGCCACCGAGTGGATTTTTGATTTCATGCGCGACACCGCGAATCAGCTGACGCGCTACCTGATGCTGTTGCAGCAGATTTTCTTCGCGTGAAATTTTTAACATGCGATCGCGAGGATTGAGTTCGATGAGCAGTAGCGGATGATAAGGTTTACCCAGATTTAGCTGAGAAACAGTGTAGTCGACATGAATGTCTTTAAAGTTGACCAGAATAGTGGCTTCGCGGCGTGTATAAGGTTGTCCCGTAGTTAAAGTATTATTCAGGGCTTCTTCGGTATTGAACTCATCTGTCGGGTTTTGCAAAATATTGAGCACAGATGTGCCGCTCGCGCGGAATAAGCTCACATCAAATAAGGCTTCACAGGCAGAATTCAGATAATAAATATTAAGATCGCGGTCTATCAATAAGATACACGTGGTCATATTGTCCACTAAAGCACGATAGTCGATCGGAATAATTTGATCCATTCGCGGGTTTGTTCCTGTATTAAAATGGCGCAATGGCATCTTCATAAAGCAATTTAATCAATTTTAAGTTCTGATTTGATGCAAGATGCACGCCAACTTTTATGACGAGAGATTATTTATTGCGATGAAATGCAGAAATGTGACAGAGCAACACAATTCATCTTAGATATAGCGGATTAAATTGAAGCTGTAAATCTAAAATGATTCATTTTGGTGCATGAGTGGGTATGTTGAATATTTTATGGCAATATTTTAGTGCATGATGCAAAGAGTCAGGTTTTCAACTATTTTTATGATGCGAAAAGACATACAATACGCGCATTCTAGTAGAGCGAAAATTCATGAAGTCCCCCAAAGTCGGTTTTGTATCTTTAGGTTGTCCTAAGGCATTGGTAGATTCTGAACGTATTTTAACCCAGTTAAAGACTGAAGGTTATGACGTCGCTTCGGATTATGACGGTGCTGATTTAGTTGTAGTAAATACCTGTGGTTTCATTGAATCCGCAGTGCAAGAATCGCTAGATGCGATTGGTGAGGCGATGAGCGCGAATGGTCGCGTGATCGTAACAGGTTGTCTAGGTAAAGACGAAGACAAGATTCGCCAAATGCATCCCAATGTCCTGAAAGTGACAGGTGCAGCGGCATATAAAGAAGTTATGGATGCGGTTCATCAATACGTACCTGAGCCGCCAAAACACAATCCATTTATTGATCTGGTTCCAGAGCAAGGCATCCGCCTGACGCCAAAACACTATGCTTATCTGAAAATATCTGAAGGCTGCAACCATCGTTGTACCTTCTGTATTATTCCAAGCATGCGTGGCGATCTGGTTTCACGTCCAGTCGGTTCTGTGCTTGATGAAGCTGCAGCGCTGAAACGTGCCGGTGTAAAAGAAGTACTCGTCATCTCCCAGGATACTTCTGCTTATGGCCTGGACACGAAATACAAGCTGGATTTCTGGAATGGCCAGCCGGTTAAAACCAAATTCTATGACATGTGTGAAGCATTAGGTCAGTTGGGAATCTGGGTGCGTTTGCACTATGTTTACCCGTATCCGCATGTGGATGCTGTGATTGACCTGATGGCACAAGGTAAAATCCTGCCTTATCTGGATATTCCATTCCAGCACGCGAGTCCAAAAATTCTCAAACTGATGAAACGCCCTGCGCACAGTGAAAATACACTGGAGCGTTTGAAAATCTGGCGCGAGAAATGTCCTGATCTGGTGTTGCGTTCAACATTTGTGGTGGGCTTCCCGGGTGAAACTGAAGAAGACTTCCAGATGTTACTGGACTGGCTGAAAGAAGCCCAGCTGGATCGTGTGGGATGTTTTACCTATTCGCCAGTTGAAGGTGCGACAGCAAATGATTTGCCAGATCACGTTCCTGAAGAAATTAAACAAGAGCGTTATGAGCGTTTCATGCAGGTTCAGCAAGAAATCTCGGCAGCCAAACTCCAAAAACGTATCGGTCAGACCATGACTGTGCTGGTAGATGACCTGGAAGATGAATTCCCGGTAGCGGTTGCGCGTTCTTATGCAGATGCACCTGAAATTGATGGTAATGTTTTTGTTGAAGATATCGATAAAAGCGTCATCAAGGCGGGGGATTTACTTGAAGTCGAAATTACTGATGCAGATGAATACGATCTGTATGCAAAACTCATTTCAGTCAAGTCTGCTTAAGATTTTGAATTAAAAAAATTTAAATTGAATACTTTGGAGTTTGATGATGTTGGATTCTAAAAAGCCACGCTTTGGTCGCATCCTGTTAAAGCTTTCTGGTGAGGCGCTGGCAGGCAATAAAGACATGGGGATCGATGCACAAGTGCTCGATCAGATGTCACTTTCTATTGCGCACCTCGTGGGTTTAGGCGTACAAGTAGGTATTGTTGTGGGTGGTGGTAACCTGTATCGCGGTAGCCAGCTACAAAAAGATGGTCTGGTTGGCCGTGTAACTGGCGACCAGATGGGTATGCTGGCAACAGTCATGAACGGTTTGGCACTTCGCGACGCTTTGGTGCGCCGTAATATTAAAACCCGTTTAATGTCTGCATTGCCGATTGGTGCTGTAGTTGAGTCTTACTCAAGCCGTGATGCGATCCGTTACCTGACTCAGGGTGAAGTGTGTGTATTCGTGGCAGGTACAGGTAATCCGTTCTTTACGACAGATACTGCTGCTTGTTTACGTGGTATCGAAATCGAATCAGACTTGATTTTGAAAGCGACCAAAGTTGATGGCGTATATAACAAAGATCCAAGCAAATATGATGATGCGGTTAAATATGACACATTGACTTTTGACCAGGTTCTGGACGAAAAGCTGGGTGTAATGGACTTAACTGCAATCTGTTTATGTCGTGATCACAACGTGCCGCTACAAGTATTCGATATGAATAAATCTGGCGCATTGCTTTCCGTTGTGATGGGTGAAAAAGAAGGGACTCACGTTACCAATTAATGACGTGAGCACCAAAGCACTTTATACTACACGCTAATTTAGTAATAACCTCTTTTCAAGAATTAAGTAAGGAAGATCATATGATTAACGATCTTAAAAAAGACAGCGAAGACCGTATGAACAAAACTCTAGAATCTCTAGAGCATGGTTTTGCAAAAGTTCGTACCGGTCGTGCGCATCCATCAATTTTAAATAACGTGATGGTTTCTTACTATGGTTCAGACGTTCCATTGAACCAGGTGGCAAACGTAGGTGTTGAAGATTCACGTACTTTGTTAATCCAGCCTTTCGAACGTTCAATGGTTTCTGCAATTGATAAAGCGATTCGTGAATCTGACTTGGGTCTGAACCCAATTACAGCAGATGCGATTCGTGTACCGATGGCGGCGTTGACTGAAGAAACGCGTCGTGACATGCAAAAAGTTGCGCGTAATGAAGCAGAAAATGCCAAAGTAGCGATCCGTAACATCCGTCGTGATGTATTGGGCGATATCAAGGCTTTGTTGAAAGAAAAAGAAATTTCTGAAGACGAAGAGCGTCGTGCTGCTGACGAAATCCAGAAAATTACTGACAAATTTGTTGCTGAAGTTGACAAGCGCTTGGCTGCGAAAGAAGCTGAATTGATGAAGGTCTAATTCATCGATGACCGTTGCTGAAGAAAATCCCCGTCTTCCGAAACATGTTGCCATCATCATGGATGGCAACAATCGTTTTGCCAAAAAAAATCAGATGCAGAAAGGTGATGGACACCGTGAAGGAAAAACGGTTCTGGATCCGATTGTTGAACACTGTAAAAAAAGAAATATCCAGGCTTTAACTGTATTTGCCTTTTCCAGTGAAAACTGGAATCGTCCACAGTTTGAAGTTGAATTGCTCATGAAATTGCTGGTTGACACCATTCATGAACAATTACCCCGCATGGAAAAATTCAATATTGCCTTACGCTTTATCGGTGATCGCAGCCGTTTGTCCCCAGAATTACAGGGGCTTATGTTGCATGCCGAAGAAAGGACTGCTAATTTCAATAGTATGACACTCACTATTGCAATCAGTTATGGTGGTATGTGGGATATGGCACAAGCTGCACAGCGAATTGCCAGCGATGTTTTAACAAATAAATTAGATCTTGATGCAATTAATACTGATGTATTTGGTCAATATGTCAGCCTTGGTGATTTACCTGCAGTTGATCTGCTGATTCGTACGGGTGGGGACTTCCGTCTGTCGAATTTCCTGTTGTGGCAGGCAGCCTATGCAGAGCTGTATTTCACTGAGACGCTATGGCCAGAATTTACCGTTGAAGAACTTGATGATGCACTTGCCGTATTTGGCGGGCGTGAACGTCGTTTTGGTAAAACATCAGAACAGATTCATCAGGAAAAACTTGAGAATTAATACATGTTTGAGCGGATTATAACCGCATTGGTGTTGGTAGCAGTTGTACTGAGCTGTATGTTTGCTACTGAATCACATTATCCAATGTTTGTATTGATGGTTCTTGCTGCTGGGGTGGCCGGTTATGAGTGGTTCAAACTCATGCCGCGAAAATTTAAATATGTCATCAAACCTGTTGCTTGGGGATATGGAGTGCTCACTGCAGCACTTTCAGCTTTGGCATTGTATTTTGCCGAAGTTGCCTTATTGTTATGGGTGGCTTCTATAATTACTTGGTTGCTCAGCATTTACTGGGTTAAAACCTATCCTGAATATGATGGCTGGTACAACGCCAGCCTGCACGGAATCGGCGTAGTTCTGATCTCTGCTGCGGTTACTGCAATTTTCTCTGTCTGGCAAAGTTCACCGTGGTGGCTGATGTACCTGTTTTTACTGGTATGGGGCGCAGATAGTGGTGCGTATTTTGTGGGTCGTAAATTTGGCAAGAAAAAGTTGGCGCCGAATGTTAGTCCTAATAAATCTGTGGAAGGGCTGTATGGTGGTATTGTTACTTCAATGCTGATTGTAACGGCAGTTGCCTTACTTTATCTGGATATGACCTGGCCAGAACTGATTTTATTCCTGATTCTCTCTGTGGTTACAGTATTTAGTTCGGTACTGGGTGACCTGTTTGAATCCATGATCAAACGTCGTGCCGGTATTAAGGATTCAGGTCGAATTTTGCCAGGACATGGCGGAGTACTGGATCGTATTGATTCTTTGCTTGCTGCAGCTCCAATCTTTGCAGCAGGTATGGCTGTTTTAAAACTTATTGGTGTAGATTTATAAATGTCACAAGCAGTTTGTATACTGGGTGCTACAGGTTCCATTGGTCAAAGTACTTTAAAAATCTTGCAGCGACATCCTGAAGCATACTCGGTTTTTGCTGTGACCGCGCAAAGTCGTATCGAGGAGCTGGTTGAAATTTGCCGGCAATACCGTCCTAAAGTGGCGGTGGTGCCGGCTGAAAAAGTAGATGAACTCTCAAAACGACTCCAGCAACATCATTTGGCTAATATTGAAATTCTGCAAGATGAAGCCGGTTTAATTGCTGTGGCTGAACACGCTGATGTTGATATTGTGATGGCAGCAATCGTTGGGGCTGCAGGATTATTGCCGACATTGGCTGCTGTGAAAGCGGGTAAACGCGTACTGTTGGCCAATAAAGAAGCTTTGGTGATGTCGGGTGACATCATGATGCAGGCAGCGCGCGATCATGGGGCATTACTGCTTCCCGTTGACTCTGAACATAACGCGATTTTCCAATGTCTGCCACAGCATTATTTTGAGGCAGAGCGTCATGGCAAGCCCAAACTGGGTGTATCCCAGATTCTGCTGACCGCGTCGGGTGGGCCGTTTCTGAACCATAGCATGCAGCAACTTGAAGAGGTCACACCTGCCCAAGCTTGCAAGCATCCTAACTGGTCCATGGGTCAAAAAATTTCAGTCGATTCTGCTACCTTGATGAATAAAGGTTTAGAATTGATCGAAGCCTGCCATTTGTTTGCAGTTCAAGAACAATTTGTTACAGTTGTTGTGCATCCACAGAGTATTATTCACTCCATGGTTCAATACGTTGATGGTTCGACTTTGGCACAAATGGGTAATCCAGATATGGGCACGCCTATTGCACATGCTTTGGCATGGCCTGAGCGTATTAGTACGCATGTGGCGCCACTGGATCTGTTTATGCATTCACAACTTAATTTTCAAGAACCGGATATGCTCCGTTTCCCTGCATTAAAACTGGCCCGTCAGGCCATGCAGAGTGGCGGAATTGCACCTACGATTTTAAATGCGGCCAATGAAATTGCAGTTGCTGCATTTTTAAATCAACAGATCAGATTTACCCAAATTCCTCAGGTAGTTGAGCATGTCCTAAATCAGATGGACAATCAACCTGCACATGATCTGGACGCTATCTTGCAAGCAGATCAAATGGCACGAGGTGTATCACAGCAATACGTTGTGAGTAAAGGAAGTTAAGATATGAATGCCTTGTTTATGATTGCCGCAGCAATTCTCTTACTCGGTCCCTTAATTGCGATTCACGAGTTCGGTCACTATATTGTGGCGCGTAAACTGGGCGTTAAAGTATTGGTCTATTCGATTGGATTTGGGCCAACATTATTAAAATGGACCTCGAAAAAATCCGGAATTCAGTATCAATTGTCTGCCTTGCCTTTGGGTGGCTATGTCAAGATGCTGGATGAACGTGAAGGTAATGTCGCTGAAGAAGACTTACCCAAAGCTTTTAATCGTCAGCATCCGTGGAAAAGAATCGCCATCGTGGCAGCGGGACCATTAATCAACCTGATTTTTGCAGTTCTTCTATTCTGGGTGTTATTTTTACCGGCACAAGAACAGCTCAATACCCGTGTAGGCAAAATTTTACCAAATACGCCTGCTGCAACCGTACAAATGCAGCCGGGCGACAAAATTGTAGCTGTGGATGGTACTCAGGTGGAAACTTGGGAAAAACTCAGTTATGCCTTGGTAGATCGTGTTGGTGAAACTGGCGTAGTTTCTATTCAGGCAGATCGCGCTGGTGAAAACAAACTGTTTCAGTTGCCGATTCAAAACTATTTAAAAGATCAAAGTCAATCGCCGCAAGAAAGCCTGGGGTTCTTGCCTTATCGGCCAGAAATTCCGGCAGTGATCAGCAAGCTGAGTGAAGATGGTGCAGCCATCCGTCAAGGTTTGAAAGAAGGCGACAAGATCCTGGCTATTGACGGCGTTCAGATGAAAGACTGGTTTGATGTGGTGCAGGTGGTACAGGCATCTCCAGAAAAATTACTCAAAATGGATGTTCTACGCGAAAATCAGGTGGTTCAGCTAGAAGTCATGCCGCAAGGCAAACGTGACAATATGGGCAATGTGACCGGTATGCTGGGCGTACAAAGCGATCCGGGTAAACTGAATATTCCTGCAGAATATAAACAGACCATTCATTACTCGCCAGGCGAAGCACTGGTAATGGCGTTTGATAAAACAGCACATTTATCTTCGATGATTCTGAACTCGATTGTCAAAATGGTACGTGGCCTGATTGGCCTGGATAATTTATCAGGTCCAATTACCATCGCCAAAGTGGCAGGACAAAGCGCAGAAATGGGCTGGGAAACTTTTATTTCCTTTATGGCGCTAATGAGTGTAAGTTTAGGAATATTAAATCTACTACCCATTCCAATGCTTGATGGCGGACATCTGGTTTACTATTTTGTTGAATTAATTCGTGGTAAACCTGTTTCCGAACAAATACAATTGGTTGGACTAAAAATTGGTATGGTACTGCTCGGCAGTATGATGCTTCTGGCATTATTTAATGATTTTATGCGTTTATAACAACGTAAATGGAATAAATTAACAGCGGAAAAGACTGGCATGCAGCACACACATTTATTTATGCCTCTGGCACTCGTTAGTGCAATGGCAGTAGCACAACAAGTATATGCAGCAGATGAATTCATTGTACAAGATATAAAATTTGATGGATTAGTACGTTTAACTCCTGACAATGTGTATGGCCTAGTGCCGATTAACAGTGGTGATCGGGTCAATGATCCAGTCATTGCCAATGCAATTCGTAGCATGTATGCATCAGGCCTGTTTGATGACATTAAAGCCGTTCAGCAGGGCAATACCTTGGTTTTCCAAGTTGTTGAACGCCCGGTCATTTCGAAAATCGAATTGAAAGGCAATAAGCTGATTCCTAAGGAAGCACTTGAAGAAGGCCTGAAAAAAATGGGTCTGGCTGAAGGCGAAGTGCTGAAAAAATCAGCACTGCAAACCATTGAAACTGAACTTGAACAGCAATACATGCAGCAAGGTCGTTATGATGCCGATATTACGGTCACCACGACGCCTCGACCAAATAACCGTGTTGAATTGCTGATTGATTTTATTGAAGGTAAAGCGGCTAAAGTTTTCGATATCAATATTATCGGGAATACCGTATTTAAAGAGTCTGATATCAAGCAGGCCTTTGCCGTAAAAGAAAGTGGCTGGAGTTCGGTCATTTCGCGTAATGACCGTTATGCACGTGAAAAGATGGCGGCGAGCCTAGAAGCTTTGCGTGCCATGTATCTGAATCGCGGTTATATCAATTTTAATATTACCAATTCCAGTCTGAACTTGAGTGAAGATAAAAAGAATGTTTTCATCGAAGTTTCTGTGGATGAAGGCGAACAATTTAAATTTGGTCAAACCAAATATTTAGGTGATGCACTTTATAAGACTGAAGAATTACAGGCTTTACAAATTTTCAAAGAAGGCGAAATTTATTCGCAGGAAAAAGTCAACGCGGTTAAGCAGTTATTGCAGCGTAAGTATGGTAATGCAGGTTATTACTATGCAGAAGTCAATATTGTTCCTCAAATTAACAACGAAACCAAACTGGTTGATCTAAATTATTATATTAATCCGGGTCAGCAAGTCACGGTGCGACGTATTAATTTCACTGGTAATACGAAAACTGCAGATGAAGTACTACGTCGTGAAATGCGCCAAATGGAAGGTGCACTTGCTAGTAATGAAAAGATTGACCTGTCTAAGGTCCGTCTGGAGCGTACCGGGTTCTTTAAAACTGTCGATATCAAACCTGCACGTATTCCGGGTGCACCAGATCAGGTGGACTTGAATGTTGCCGTTGAAGAGCAGCATTCAGGGACCAGTACTCTTGCAGTTGGTTTCTCACAAAGCGGTGGTGTAACTTTCCAGGCAGGTTTAAGTCAGACCAACTTCCTGGGTACAGGTAATAGTGTTTCAATCGATTTGTCGCGTTCTGAAACCCAAGATTATTATAACTTGAGCGTGATGGACCCGTACTTCACCATTGATGGTGTGCGTCGCGGCTATAACATGTATTACCGTAAAACCAAGCTGGATGATGATTATAACGTCAATAACTATGTGACAGACAGTTTCGGTGGTGGGATTAACTTTGGTTATCCAATTGATGAAAACCAGAGTGTTAGCCTAGGCCTGAACATTGATCAGACCGATGTGACCACTGGTCCATATGTGTCGACTTATGTTGCTGATTATTTGGAACGTAATGGCGGAAAAGAAACAAAAAGTGGTGAGTATTGTCCTCAAGCATTAGTTCCAATTAAAGATTCTGCTGGGAATGTTACTGGTTACCAGCCTTGCCCTAATCCAGTTCCATATGGTCAAGAATTCCAGGGTGATTTTTTGACTTATAACCTTAATTTAGGTTGGTCTTATAATACCTTAAATAGACCGATGTTCCCGACAACGGGTATGTCACATCGTGTCAATGCTGAAATTGCCTTGCCAGGTAGTGATGTCGAGTATCAAAAAGTCACTTATGACGCTCAGGCATTTTTCCCATTAGGCAAAGATTTTGTCCTGCGCGGTTATGGTAAGTTGGGTTATGGTAATGACTTGCCATTCTACAAGAATTTCTATGCAGGTGGTTTTGGTTCGGTTCGTGGTTATGAAAATAGTACATTAGGTCCTAAATATCCAGGTGTATATTTCTCTGATACAGGTCAAACGGATCCTTCTCCTGAGGAAGTAGGTGGTAATGCACTAATTCAATTTGGTACCGAATTAGTGCTTCCAGTACCATTTAAAGGGGATTGGGCACGTCAGGTTCGTCCAGTCATCTTTGCTGAAGGTGCACAAGTGTTTGATATCCAATGTGATGTATCAAATGAAAATATTTTCGTTAATGGCACTTCAGTAAATGGAAAGCAGTACTGTAAAGATAACTTCGGTTTCGATGCAGATAATATGCGCTATAGCGTGGGTGCAGGTTTCACCTGGATCACTATGATTGGACCATTATCACTTAGCTATGCTTATCCGTTGAATAAAAAAGACGGTGATGATACTAAAAACATCCAGTTCGAAATTGGACGTACTTTCTAAAATCGTTTTGACCTAGAAACTAAATTTTGCTCATAAAGCCTGCAGGTTTTGTGAGCAAATTTTTTTGAATGAGTAATAATATGAAAAAAATGATTATGGCAATGAGCCTGGCTTTGGCAAGTGTTGCTCCTTTGACTCAAGCGGCTAGTATGGGGGTAATTGACTTGGAGCGTGTGGTTGAAGGTAGTACTTATCTGAAACAACAAAACACGATATTCCAGCAAAAAATTCAGCCACAAACCACTAAGATTGAGCAACTCAGCAAAGAGCTGGAAACTTTGCAGCAACGTGCTCAATCCAATACCAAGCTCAGTGAGACTGAAAAACAGAAAATGTCTGTGCAATATCAGGCTAAGTTGCAAGAATTGAATCAGTTACAGCAATCTGTACAGACGAATGTCCAAAGCTCGATTCAGCAGATCCGAATTGTATTTGATGCACGGGTAAAGCAAATTGCTGAACAATTGCGTAGAGAAAACAACCTGGATGTGGTTTTAAATAAAAATTCAGCGCTTGCTTATGATGCTAAATATGATTTAACTGATAAAATGATTCAAAAGGTTAATGCAATTAAATAATCAATGAATCATCAACAGCTTCAGTTAGCTGATCTCGCTCGCCTGGTTCAGGGCGAGTGCATAGGTCAGACAGATTTACGTTTGAGCGCTTTGGCCAGTCTTGAACAGGCAACTTCACACGATCTGGCATTTGTGAATGCCGATAAATATGTAGAGCAGGCCAATCAAAGTCAGGCAGGTGCTTTAATTGTCACGGCTGAACTAAAACAACAGATAACTTCACATCAAAACTTTATTGTTGTGGCAAATCCCTATCTGGCTTTTGCGATTCTGACGCATGTCTTTGAGAAAAAACATCGCCAGCGTGGCATTGAGAGTACTGCTCAAATTCACCCGTCGGCAGTGATTGCGGACGATGCTTATATTGGTCATTACGTGGTGATTGGTGAGCATTGTGTCGTGGGTGCGAATACGATTGTTCAGGCGCATGTGCAGATCGATGATGATGTCGAGATCGGTCAGGACTGTTTTATTGACTCACATGTGACCCTCACCGGCGCAGCAAAAATTGGTAATCGGGTGCGCATTCATGCCAATAGCGTGATTGGTAGCGAAGGGTTTGGTTTTGCACCTTATCAGGGTAAATGGCACCGTATTGCGCAATTAGGTTCTGTATGCATTGAGGATGATGTGCGTATTGGGTCAAATTGTAGCGTAGACCGTGGTGCACTGGATGATACGATTTTGCAACAGGGTGTGATCATTGATAATCTTGTGCAAATCGCACATAACGTTAAAATTGGTGCACATACCGCGATTGCTGCAAAAACTGCCGTTGCAGGAAGTGTTTCAATTGGCAAAAACTGTATCATTGGTGGTGCCTCTGCGATTTCTGGACACTTGAATATTGCTGATAATGTGACGTTGACCGGAATGTCAATGGTGACAAATAATATTTCTGAAGCTGGAAAATATTCATCCGGGATTGGTCTGTTTGAAAATCAGAAATGGAAACGTACCGTGGTTCGCCTCAGACAATTAGCAGATGTGCCATTGACCCAGGTGATCAAACGACTAGATCATATGCAATCTCAGATTGAGTCCATTGAATCAACATTTAAGTTGCGTAAATAATTATGATGACAGAGTCGAATTTGCCTACATTCACGAAGCCTGAATTGCCAATGAATATTCAAAAGATTCGTGAATATTTGCCCCATCGCTATCCATTTTTATTGGTTGATCGCGTCGTCGAAATTACCGATAATGGCATTGTTGGTTATAAAAACGTCTCAATTAATGAAGAGTTTTTACAAGGCCATTTTCCGAATTATCCAATTATGCCAGGTGTACTGATTGTTGAGGCACTGGCACAAATCTCTGGAATTCTGGGTTTTGTGATGAATAACGAAGTACCAAGTGAAGGTTCTTTGTTCCTGTTTGCCGGTGCGGAAAAAGTTAGATTTAAAAAACAGGTGGTTGCAGGTGACCAATTGGTTTTAAAATCTGAATTAGTGATGCAAAAGCGGGGCATTTACAAATATAATTGTATTGCCACTGTAGATGGCGTCGTCGCAACAACCGCGGAAATTATGGTTTCGCATCAAAAAGTCGAGCAGGCATGAGCAATAATCCCCTTATTCATCCAACTGCCATTATTGACCCGTCAGCAGTCATTGCTGCTGATGTAGAAATTGGCCCATATTGTATTATCGGGCCAAATGTCACTATTGGTGCGGGTAGCAAACTTCATTCACACGTGGTGGTGGGTGGCTATACGCGTATAGGTGAATATAATGAAATTTTCCAGTTCGCCAGTGTAGGCGAGGTGTGTCAGGATCTTAAGTATGCTGGTGAAGAAACCTGGCTTGAGATTGGCGATCACAACAAGATTCGTGAGCATTGCAGTCTGCATCGTGGTACGGTTCAGGACCAGAGCCTGACCAAGATCGGTAGTCATAACCTGCTCATGGTCAATACTCATATTGCACATGACTGTATGGTTGGAGATTATAATATCTTTGCCAATAACGTCGGTGTGGCTGGACATGTCCATGTCGGGGACTACGTCGTCATTGGCGGAAACTCGGGCATTCATCAGTTCTGTAAGATTGATTCTTATAGCATGATTGGTGGTGCATCACTGATTTTGAAAGATGTGCCGGCTTATGTGATGGTTTCAGGTAATCCTGCGCATGCATTTGCCATGAATATTGAAGGCATGCGTCGTAAAGGCTGGTCGAAGACCGTAATCAGCGGTTTACGTGATGCCTTTAAACTGATTTATAAATCAGGTTTAACGACTCAGGAAGCAATCGAGCAGATCCGTACAGGAATTTTGCCGGAAGTGGCTGAAGTACAACGTCTAATTGACTCTCTTGAACAGTCGAAGCGCGGCATTGTGCGCTAAATGTTTGAGGTAATAAAAAAGACACCTGAAGGTGTCTTTTTTATTTTGGGAATTTCTATTTTACTTAAGAAATTTAATTTCCTCAGCTTTCGGATAATTCTTCAATAGCTTTGTTTTGTATTGCGATGCAAGCGTAGTATTCTTTTCAACATCTTTGCTGATGTTATAAAGCTGATACAGGGCAGTGGAGGCTTTTGCAGAATTTGGGTAACGGTCAACGACAATCAGATAATTACGTTTCGCTTCAGTAAATTTTGGCGGGTCAATCGCCAGATTGAATTCCGCTAACCAGAAATAGGCATTGCTGATATAAACGCTATTCGGATTGTTTTTAATAAAGTTTTGCATCGGTGCAATGGCTTTGGCTGCACCGCCATTTTTATAAGCATCTAAAGCCACGGTATAAGCTGCCTTTTCTAGCTCAGCAGGTTGCTTTCCGCTGCTTGCTGTATTGACCTTATTTGTGTTTAGGCTGGGTGCAGTATCCTGTGGGTTTTCCTCCGTTGGATTGTCTTCAGCAGGTTCAATTTTTTGCTGCAATAGTTCGAGACGCTGATCGAGATCGGCATAACGATTGGTCAGTTCATTTTTGAGCCGTTCAATCTCATTTTCCTGTTCTTCCATTTTACCGCGCAAAATCCGCAAGTCATTTTCGAGCTGCTGGTTCTTTTGCATGATTTGCCAGCTGGTATTGGTTTGAACTGCTGGAGTTGCACCAGCCGCAATTGCCGCTGGGGTATTTACTGCGGTTTGATTCGTAGCTTGGCTCAAGCCGCGCGATTCAATCGGAATATTGGCAAATAGAGGCGTGGTAAAGAGTGCTGTCACTGCACACAATACGGTCTTTTTAAACATCATAAAATTTCCATAATTCTTTGTGAGATGCGGATCCGCTGCTCATCTTTTCAAAGTAGATCATTCATATACATTGCACACATTAAAAACGGCATTTTTAGAAAATGCAACAAGGTTTTACAAAGATCATGTGAATCTGAGTGTTGATGGATTGATTGTGAAGATCCCTTAAAAATCAGCAGAAATATCAATATTGTTTTTAAAATAATCAAACGGATAGCTTAAGGGATTATTTTGCGGAACAAGGCTTGCAACTTGATTAAAAATCTCTATACTCTGTTTTTGTAATGGTAGCCCTGCTGGTTACTTCGCAATTGTACTCTATGAACCCCGCCAGGACCGGAAGGTAGCAACGGTAATAGAACTATGATGTGCCGGAGCTTTGCTGGTAGGGTTGCCACCATATTCTTATTATAATAACAATGCGAATTCGCAGTTTTCTATTCTCAAATATCATTTTTTTTCAATATCGTCAAACAGCATTATCTTATTGTTTTAATGATTAAATCATCATTATCTTTTGCCGTGCTTTATTTTATTTTCCAACTAATATTAGATTAAATATCCAATCCTTTTAATTCATTAAGACTTTCAAAGAATATAAGACTTAGTCTTCTGCTTTACGGTTAATGGCCTTGATAATCGCATCCATTTCAAAACCACGATACATTAAAAAACGGATCTGTTTGGCTTTGAGCTTGGGGTCTTTAGGAACTTCGGTGCCATATTTTTTGACTTTTAGTTCATAGGCTTGTTGAACCCAGTCGGTTTCTTTGAGTTCTTCTGAAATCAGAGCAGTATCAATCTTTTTGCTCTTGAGTTTCATTTTAATTTGATTGGGACCTTTGCCTTTACGCTTTTGACTCGACAACATGGTTTCCGCCACACGCTGATCACTTTGATAGTTCTCACGGGACAGTTCTTCAACCAGGTTAATAACTTCATCACGATGCTCTGCATAGAGGGCTAGTTTCTCTATCAGTTCGGCTTTGGAATATTCCTTGCGCGTCAGTACGGCAAAGGCATAAGAACGTAAGCGTGAGCCTGTCAGTCCCGGTTTCTTCTCATCCTGAGTTGGGGTAGAGGAAAACAAACGTTCTTCAGGATCAAATTCAGGAGCGTCTTGGATCGCACTTTTTGCAGGTTGAGCTTGATCTTCAGTATCACCAAATTGCTGTTTTAAAGTTTCATAATCGAGCAGTTTGCTGAATTTCGCGTCTGACATGATTCTCTCGGATTTTAGATTCCCTATATAATAACAAAACGCCCCGGAGGGCGCTGTGTATTGACGTTTAAAGATGATGCATCTAATAAGATCATGCATCTAAAAAGTCAGGTTCTTCCTTGCTATCGTCTTCTTCAACAACCACTGCTTTAGTCAGAAGCTGGTCACGAATCAGTTTTTCAATCGTCTGAGCCATTTCTTTATGCTCTTCCAGATAACGGATGGTGTTGTTCTTACCCTGGCCAATTTTGTCGCCTTGATAAGAATACCACGCACCAGCTTTCTGCACGATTTCTTGCTGTACAGCAAGGTCGATCAATTCACCTAGATGGTTAACACCTTTGCCATAAAGAATCTGGAATAAAGCTTCTTTAAACGGAGGCGCCATTTTGTTTTTCACGACTTTGACTTTGGTTTCAGAACCAACAATCTCGTCACCTTCTTTCACTTGGCCGATACGACGGATGTCCAAGCGAACAGAGGCATAGAATTTCAGTGCGTTACCACCAGTTGTGGTTTCAGGGCTACCAAACATGACACCAATCTTCATACGAATCTGGTTAATGAAGATCACCATACAGTTGGAACGCTTGGCATTACCAGTAATTTTACGCAGTGCCTGGCTCATTAAACGGGCTTGCAGACCCATATGCGAGTCACCCATTTCGCCTTCAATTTCAGCGCGCGGAGTCAATGCAGCAACAGAGTCGACAACGATCATGTCGATCGCGCCAGAGCGTACCAGCATGTCTGCGATTTCAAGTGCCTGTTCACCGTGATCCGGTTGCGATACCAGCAGGTTGTCAATATCTACGCCCAGTTTGCGCGCATATTGAGGATCAAGTGCATGTTCCGCATCGATGAATGCACACGTACCGCCTGCTTTCTGACACTCTGCAATTGCTTGCAGGGTCATTGTGGTTTTACCTGAAGATTCAGGACCATAGATCTCGACGATACGACCTTTAGGTAAACCACCAATACCGAGTGCAATATCCAGCGTTAAAGAGCCTGTAGACACAGCTTCAACTGCCTGAACGGTATTGTCACCAAGACGCATAACTGTATTTTTACCAAACTGTTTTTCAATCTGGCTTAAGGCAGCGTTGAGCGCCTTGTTTTTATTCTCATCCATCTTACAACCTCAATACGATGTCACTAAGTTAGTACTCAAGTGGATGTCTTAAATTAGAGCTTTGTTCCACAGGTGTATAGTGACAGAATTTTCCCTAGTGTTCTATAAAAGTCAGCGCATGTACGACATATTCTGACGCTTAAATTTAATCGTCATTATAGGACCATGACTGATCGAAATTCTGACTATTTTCATTTTTAAATCTACTGATATCACGACGATCCTTCTTGCTTGGACGATGGTCGGGACGAGCTAGATTATGCAACTTTCTTTGTGATGTAATCAATTCCCGGCGTGCAATACTGACTTCGGTTTCTTCATACAGTTTTTGTGCCACGGGTGCAGGTCCACGAACATCAGAAAGTTCCTTAACCAGCACGGTTTTTTTGTCGATGCCTTGCTGAATCGTCAGTTCCATACCAACACGGACTTCGCGCGATACCTTGACACGTTCACCATTGTGATGGACTTTGCCACCTTCAATCGCATGTTTGGCAATCGAGCGGGTTTTAAAAAACCGTGCTGCCCACAGCCATTTGTCTATACGCATGCCTACCGCATCTTCGGGTAAAGACGATTTACGCATATTTTTTTTCTACCTCAGCCTGATTTAAATGAGTGATTAAATCTGTTAATTGGTGCAGCATCGGGTAATTACAAGTCTGACGTGCTACTTTGGCTGAAGAGGGCTGCTGGATGCTGAACAGGTTCTGAATGCCATAGGCTTGAGCCCCATTCAGGACTTTTTCAGTATCATCAATAAAATAAGCATGTGCAGGGTCAAATGGATGCAACGCATTCAGGCCTTGCCAGAACTCGATAAATTCTTTGGCATGTCCGATCGTTTCTGAACTGACAATCACATCGAAATAATCTCTTAAATTCAAATGATCCAGTTTAAATGCTAGACCCGCACAGTCAGCATTGGTGGCCAGCCAGATGGGATAGCCATTATTTTTAAGATAATCGAGCAATTCGAGACAATGCGGGCGTAAGGCCACTTTATCTTTATGTTCAATTTGCATCGCCAGAACATCGACTTCGACTTTAGCCGTCCAGAAGCGTGAAGAGTACCAGTTTAAGGTATGATTATGTTCCTGATAGAATGCATAGAGTGTCGCCTGGCTGTGTTCCAGGCTACAGCCATGTGTGGCAGCATAACGCACAGGCAATAACTCGTTCCAGATGAAATCATCGTAGGCAAGATCAAGTAAAGTGCCATCCATATCGAAAATTATGGTAGGTTTTTCAGAGCATTTTGACATATTTAGGTTTTCTATGTTTAAAGCAACAGCAGCACCACAAGATCCAATGATTTTGCAGTTTGTGCCCATTTTGACACAAGCCTGTGAAATTTTGCGAGAAGAATATCAGCGTTATTGTTCTGGTGCAGCTTTTGATGTCATCAAAAAAAATGATAATTCTCCGGTGACTCAGGCAGATTTTCGGGTTAATACTTATCTGACCCAAGCTTTGGCAGAGATTTCCAGCTTGCCTTTACTGTCTGAAGAAGGACAGGAACATGAACGCCGCTCATGGTCAGAATTCTGGTTACTGGATCCGTTAGATGGCACTAAAGAGTTTTTGCACCAGCGCCCCGAATTTACCATTAATTTGAGTCTGGTCAGAGGCAGTTTGACCACTTTTGCCATATTGGCGGTTCCAGAGCAGCAACTGATTTATTTCTGTCCTGAGCAGGGCTTGCCTTATAAATATGATATTCAAACTAGAACATGGTTTGCTTATGCAATGTCTTCGACATCTAAAATGATTGCTGTAGGGTTGAGCCAAAGTAGCCAGCAGAAACCGAAATATCTCGAATATTTACAAAGTTTGGCCAAGCTCACGGACTACACTGAATTTAAAGCGGGCAGCGCTTATAAATTTTGCATGATGCTGGAAGATCAGGTGGATATCTATCCACGTTTTCATCCGACCTCGGAATGGGATACCAGCGCTGGTCAATGTATGCTCGAACGGATTGGGGGTGGCTTGGTCGATTTAGAAGGTCGCCCATTTATTTATAATCATCGGGATACTTTGCTGAATGGCGGATTCATTGCTTATAAGAATAATGATATGAAAATTATTGCATTGCAGGCGGTTTCTGACATGCAGGCCGAGCATTGAGCAAAATTCTGAGCGTGTTATAGTGGTGCTTAACCTATTACCAAATCCAGAGTTGGCTGTAACGTGTCCCTGAAACTGCTTCCACCGAGTATGTTGAGTGCAATTGATTTATTGCCCGATGTACAGACGCCTGTCACCTTATTTACACGGCATTCGATTCGTGAAGAGGTTCCGGGTCAAGGTTTGGCAGGCTATGATCTGCAACTGACCAATCAGGGGCGGGATCTGGCGCAGGAATGGGGTGCTTATCTGGCTGATCAAACTGATCGTGTGATTCATCACTGTATTTCAAGTCCGATCCAGCGGTGTATTGATACCGCTGCATTGATGATTGAAGGGGCAGATGCGGTTACCCCTGAGCAGAATACCCATCGTATTGAAATTATTGAACAGGGACTTCTGATGGAGCCTGGCAGCTTTGTGCTGGATATTCAAAAAGCTGGGCCTTATTTTGCCAAGCAGGGTGCACTCGGTTTTATTAACAGTTTTGTCAATAATGCCTTGCCTGGGATGAAACAGCCGATTCATGGCGTGGTGGATGTACTGGAACTGATTTACAACACCCATCCACAAAATAAATATGGGCTGAGTTTGGCTGTCAGCCACGATACTATTCTCGCAGCGATGATTGCAGTGATGTCAGGGCGTCAAGACGTCAGTCGGGAAGACTGGCCAAAAATGATGGAAGGTCTGTTTGTCTGGTTTGAAGGTGATGTGTTTTTGGAGTCCAAACTGAAATGGATCTGGCGCGGTCAGGTACATGAACTGGATATTGCTGATTTTAAACGTTCCCAACTTTCTTAAATTAAATTGATCTATTCAAAACTCAATTGTTCACAGCAATTGAGTTTTTTATTGGGGAGTTAGAAATTATAAAGATGGTGGGGCGTTTCATATTGATCATTCAATAAAGTTCAGGCTAAAACGATAAAAATAAATTTTAAACTGCACCTTTTACATTTATAGGGTGAAAATTCAATAATGTAAGTATAAAAATTATCTATGCTTAATAAATATAGAAATATTCATCTTGAGGAAAATTATGAAAGTTATCACAATTTTTAGCCTGATCGCGATTTTGGGTTTAACCGCATGTCAAAAGCGGGACACTGACAATACGAAACAGGATAAAACCACTTCGCCATCCTCTATGGATAAAGATCAATAATCTAAAAGAGAGGGAGATTCAGGTTTTTATCTCACAGTATCGCATTGACTGGATGAGTGCTGTCTAAACAAATTATTTTTCTGAATGAGTCATTATATTTTTTAGTTTCTTCAAATTCCAGACACAAAAAAAGCCCTAAAAAGGGCTTTTTTCATTTGCGATTAGTTAGAAGCTAGTGCTTTAACTTGCGCGTTCAAGCGGCTCTTATGACGAGCTGCTTTGTTTTTATGGATGATGCCTTTGTCAGCCATACGGTCGATTACTGGAACAAGCGATTTGTACGCTTCAGTAGCAACTGCATAGTCATTAGTGCTGATAGCAGCTAATGTACGTTTAAGATAGGTACGAACCATAGAACGCAAGCTTGCGTTGTGTTTGCGTGCTTTAACGTTTTGACGAGCACGTTTTTTAGCTTGAGCAGAGTTTGCCACTCGTGCACTCCTTGAAATAGATTGGTCTGGGCGGGCTGAAACTCAACTGAAAACCAACATCAGAGGAATTATCACCAGCCCGTAAACAAGTGCCATATTTTGATTAAACTAAGCACCGAAGTCAAGTCTTGACATGCTTTGACAACATTTTAGATGCAGAAAAATTCTAAAGAAAACGTTAGATTAGTATTCCACCCAGGAGATCGTATAAAAAATGACTAAATCACTGACTCATCCCATCGTGATAGGTGCCACTGGCTTGGTGGGAAAACAACTGATAAAACGTTTGCAAGATGAGCCGACTTGCCAGCAGATTACTGCAGTGGTCAGAAAACATCAAAATGATCTGGATGCTTTGGATAAAGTTCAACAACTGGTACTGGAAGATTTCCTGATGTTGAATGATCAGGATGTCAGCAAGCATAGCCATGGTTTTAGCTGCCTGGGCAGCACCATGAAAAAAGCCGGATCCAAACAGGCATTTTATAGTATTGACTATACCATAAATGCTCACTTTGCAGAGCTGTTACAGCAAACCTCAGCCCATTATCTTTTGCTAAGCGCAATGGGTGCCGATTCCCAATCGCATTTTTACTATAATCGGGTCAAAGGTGAACTGGAAGAATATATACAAACATTGTCCTTGGACAGAATCAGTTTGATTCGACCTTCATTGCTCATTGGTGAACGTCCAGAGCAGCGTTTTTTGGAAGATATCGCGCAGCAGGTTTACCACAAAGTATCGCGTTTTATTCCGGATAGTTTTGCGTATAAGCCAGTGACAGCCGAGCAGGTGGCTCATACTATGGTCGAGGCCGCGCTAACTCAGACGGTAAAATTTGAAATTTATGATAATTTACGCATACAAAAAATGAAATGAGGGGAAAACACCGTGTCTACAGCAGCATTTGTTACCTGTGACTTGTTAGATGATCATCCAGAATTAGAGCTTCAGGTGGTGACACCTTGCCTGGACGGTAAATTTTTTAAGAGTTATGGGGCGCGCAAAACCTTTGGCGGTCAGATTGTGACAGTAAAATGTTTTGAAGATAACTCGCGGGTGAAAGAGTTGTTGGCCACAGATGGAACAGGCAAGGTCCTGGTCGTAGATGGCGGTGCATCCATGCGCTGTGCCTTGATGGGTGACCTGATTGCAGAATCAGCGGTAAAAAATCACTGGAATGGCGTAATTATTTATGGTTGCGTTCGTGATGTCGATGCGATTGCTGAACTTGATCTTGGTGTGCATGCATTGGCGGCTATTCCGCAAAAGAGCAACCGCAAGGGTGTGGGTGAAGTTGATATCTCTCTCTGTTTTGGTGGTGTCACGTTTAATGCAGGCGAGTATGTCTATGCAGACAATAATGGTATTGTGGTGTCTAAAACAGCATTAGTGGCTTAATCGGCCGGAATCTGCATTTCTGCATGAAAGAATAACAACAAAACTTATCTGTACCCTGAAAGACAGGATGCCTAGATTCTGTCTTTCATTCATATAAAACAAAAATAGGAAAATACTATGTTGAGTCATCAAATTAAAGTTGTACAAGCTTTGGCCTCTTCAATCGCTGAAGGTGGACGTGGGATGGTGGGTACACCGTTTCCAAATCAGCCTGAAAAAGCCTTGAAGCTCTATGAATACGAGGGTTCACCATTTTGTCGTCGGGTGCGTGAAGTCATGACCTTGCTAAATCTGGATTATGAAGTTTATCCATGTCCACGAGGGGGTACTCATTTCCGTCCTGAGGTGCAGCAATTGGGTGGAAAACTGCAATTTCCTTTTTTAGTTGATGAAAATACCGGTGATCGACTCTATGAGTCTCAGGATATTATCGATCATCTGTTCAAGCATTATGGCAAAACCGGCAAAACTCCCAAGAAATATGCTCACTATCCTAAAATTCCAGTGGCTGCAATTGCGGGAACCGTCCTCAATGGTTTACGCGGCGGAATGGTGAATCCCAAGATTAAGGATCGGCCAACACCTGAACTGTTATTAGAATTATGGGGCTTTGAGGCCAGTCCTTATACCCGAATTGTACGCGCCGTTTTGAGTGAACTGGAAGTGCCGTTTGTTTTTCATAATGTCGCTAAAGAGCGCTGGCAAGATTATGGACCGGCCAAATTGCGTTTAAAACCGGGAAAATATGAACCACTACCAGGCGGTAAGCGTGAACATTTGTTTGAAATGATGGGAAATAATATTCAGCTTCCCTATCTGGTCGATCCAAATACAGATACCAAAATGTTTGAATCGGCTGAGATTGTGAAATATTTAAAACAGCAATACGGTACTGCTTAAAGTAGACAGCTCGTATAACTTCAAAAGATTTTCTATCTTGAACTGCCATCTGCTAAACAGATGGCATTTTTTATGTCTATGATATGGAAAACGGGCGTAAGCGTTTCTCGCTGCTTAAAACTTCAGATAATAAAAAATAAATAAATCATGATTTTTAGTGTGATTTTGTTTATATTTTAATCTTAAAGGGGATATATAAAAATAAATATAAGGGGCGTGCTTATGACAGCATCGGAGGCAGTCTTGCCAGTACCAGTATTAATCGTTGAAGATGAATATGTCATCCAGCGCCGTTTAAAAATCATATTAAGCAATCTAGGTTATCAGGATGACGTTCTGTTATTTGCCAATACGGTGAAAGAAGCATATGCCGTTTTGCAGCAACAGCCGATTGCACTGGCCTTAGTAGATTTGGGTTTACCAGATGGAAGTGGGATTTCAATTATTGAAAAAATCCGCGAACAGGACGCACAAGCGTTGATTCTGGTGGTGTCTGCCTGGAGTACCCAAGATAGCCTGTTTAGGGCAATTCAGGCCGGTGCGACCGGTTATGTGCTGAAAGAACGGGATGATGTTGAAGTCGCCTTGGCTATTCGCAGTATTTTGCGTGGCGGTGCACCGATTGATCCCTTTGTTGCCCGTGAAATTTTAAAACAGATTTCTATTCCCACCATTTCAGGAACAGTAGAACAGAACAGGCCAGCTGCGGATCAGGAAACGCTCACACAGCGGGAGCAGGAAATCCTGTCCTTGGTTGCGCAAGGTCTGAGTAATCGTGAAATTGCCGAGCAGCTCTGTGTATCACGCTATACCGTCGAAAGTCATATCAAGCATATTTACCGCAAACTCTCGGTCAGTAAACGTACCAAGGCGGTCAGTACCGCACGGCATCTGGGAATTCTGTAATGTCATCTGCCTGTTCCAGAAGCAGCAAACGGCAGCGACTGAAATGGATCGGTGTTTTTGTCCTGTGCAGCTGGCTTTGCTTGTTCTGTAGTATCAGTCAGGCACAAAACCATTTTCAGATTAATGATCTTTGTCAGGTGAAGATCGAATATATTCAGAAGGTTCAGGCTCAGGGTCCTACCGAGATGCCGACATCGGGCTGGCAAAGCGTACGTTTGCCGGATAACTGGCAGAATAACTGGAAGAATTATCATGGGGGTGCCTGGTACAAGATTGTCTGGCGTTGGTCATGTCAGGACAATATTCGTCTTGCAGAACCGGTTGCCTTTTCTATTGATTATATTAATTCGGCAGGTGCCGTGTTCCTGAATGGTGACTTGCTTTGGTCTGACCGGAACTTGCAAGAGCCCTTGTCGAAAAGCTGGAATATGCCGCGTTACTGGGTTTTCCCGATTAGCGGTTTGCGTAAAGACAGTAATGAAATCCTGATTTATGTAAATGGCTACAGTTTCCAAAGCGCGGGCCTGGGCAATATTCAGTTTAATAATGTGTTGGTGAATAGCCAGCAGTATTTGGAAAAAATCTGGGATCGCCGTACCGTATTCCAGATCAATATGATTTTCTCTGCCACGATTGGGCTGATCTGTTTCATTATCTGGTTATTCCGGCGTTCAGAAACCACTTTTGGCTGGCTGGCACTCAGTTCACTGTTGTGGATTCTGTTTATTTCCAATGTCTTGACTACAGAAAATTTTCCATTTCACTCCACGATTTCGGCAGCTAAAGCCAATATGCTTTTTTTTATTGCCTATATCCATTGTTTTTGTCTGTATCTGATCCGCTTTGTAAAACAGAAATTTAAGCAGTTGGAGCGAGGATTTATTCTGGTCAGCGTTCTGTCCAGCTTACTGGTTATGATCAGTTCCTTGGATTATCTGGAGCAGGTACTGGGCGGAGTGTTTATCATCTATGTATTGCTCTTTATTAGTTGTACTGTATATGTCAGCTATCAGGCCATCAAAACCCGAAATGGAGAATATCTTTTCCTGACGCTGTGTCTCTGGGGGATTTTGCTGTGTGTAGTCATCGACCTGATCATGTTGAACCAAACCCAGGTCAATGAATTTTCACCTTTATCCCCCTATACCTCACCGATTATTACCCTGTTTGTCGTGCTGATTATGGGCACACGCTTGAATCGTAATGTCAGGAAAATCGAAAAATTTAATACCCAGTTAGAACGTAAAGTTCAGCAGGTCAGTGCCGACCTGAATAAAAGCCTGAGCGATAAACATCAACTGGAGCTGACGAATGTTCGTCTGCAAGAACGGATTAATCTGTCACATGAACTGCATGACGGGTTGGGAGGGTCTATTGTCCGTTCCATGATTCTGGTGGATCAAAGTAGCGAAACAGTTTCTAAACAGCAGTTTCTTTCCATGCTGAAACTGCTCAGAGATGATCTCAGACAAATCATTGACAGTGGTTCATCTATTGAAAATAAAGTCCCACAAACGCCGGTACTCTGGATCGCACCGGTACGTTATCGTTTTACCCAGCTGATGGAAGAAATGGGGATTGTAGTTGAATGGTCATTTCCAAAAGTCTGGCAGCGTGAACCGACGGCATTACAGTGTTTGACCTTGATCCGAGTAGTCGAAGAAAGTCTGACCAATATCATTAAGCATAGTCAGGCCAGTCAGGTAAAAGTCAGTCTGGAATATTCCCAGCCACATCAGCTTACTTTAAGCATTCAGGATAATGGCATCGGTTTCGATGCTGACATGGTGCAAAAAAATGGCCTGAGTATTGGAATGCGCAGCATGAAAATGCGGGTTGAGCGCATGGGAGGATTGTTCCAGATTGAATCTGAACAAGGAGATACGCTGATTCGTGTTGTATTAGAGCTGTATCAGCCTTAAGTAACTAGAATTTTAGTAGAAAATAAAAAGAGGATCATGTGATCCTCTTTTTATTATCGCTTAACGAGTCGTTAAACGCTTACTCGTCGTCAGCAGGTGGAACCAACATCAACACGGCTTCATTCAATAATGCTGCAACATCTTCCAGAATTTCTTCATCAGCGAAGTCTTCACTGAATAACAGCGCTTCACCATCTGCAAGCTGTTTGAGTTTTGCGGTAAATGTCTCAGAGATGCACACACCCTCAC
Organism: Acinetobacter sp. AS5; assembly: GCF_048957595.1. NCBI lineage: Bacteria > Pseudomonadati > Pseudomonadota > Gammaproteobacteria > Moraxellales > Moraxellaceae > Acinetobacter > Acinetobacter sp. AS5. The sequence continues at coordinate 75,170 of NZ_JARDAL010000002.1, forward strand.
CATTTGCCCAGAACAGAACGTCGCCGTCCGTTTCAGTATAAAGCAGGCGTGACGCAGGTTCGAGCATCAGGCTATAGCCCTGATCGAGTGCTTCTTCCAGATCACCTGTACCGATTTCTTCTGCTTCAGGCAGGTTTTCAGGATATTTAGGTTCGGACATCAAGCTCATGATGGCATCTTCGAGAACATTGGAATTATGCAGTTGCTGCATGATGTGTTCTTTCAGATATTCCAGCTCATTGCTGCTCACTTCACCGATAGCACCGACTTGATCACGGATGATATCCAGCAATGGGTTACGCAGCGTTTCATTTTCAGAGAATTTATCCCCGACACGATCCATCATGTCACTGATATTTGGCATGCGGAAACCGAATGAATAAGTCAGGCAGTCATCTTCAGCCACGCCGTAATGAGCCAGACCAGGCGGCACATAGAGCAAGTCGCCAGGTGCCAGCACTTCATCAAAGTCCACTTCTATTTCAGGCAATAATTTAAGCGGTTGACCCGGAACAAATGGAGTTTCGGTATCACACATTTGCCCAAGCTGCCAGCGACGATGGCCATAGCCTTGTACCAGAAACACATCATAGAAATCGAAATGCTTGCCGACTGAACCGCCTTGCGGTGCATAAGACACCATGATGTCATCGCGACGCCATTGTGGAATAAATGGGAATTTTTTCCAAAGTGCCGACAGGTCAAATGAATAGTGATCTACAGCCTGAACCAAAAGTGTCCAGAGTTTTGGCATTTTCTGAAAATCTGCTTTGAGCAAAGGTGAAGATTTCACGCTCCATTGATTCGGATCACGATCTTTCTGCTTGATGAGACGGGCAGTGACATGTTCTTCAAGCGCAAGTTCCATCACATCATTGGGTTCAAGCAAACTGGCGATTTCAGGCATCGCATTACGCACCAGTAATGGTTTCTTTTGCCAGTATTCGCTAAGGAATTGTTCAGCGGTGATGCCGCCTAAAACGTCTAAAGGTTGAGACATAGATTACAGCCTGAATTTAAAGAGAGAGATTAAGGAACTAAAATTTTTAATTCACGAAGAATATTGCATAGCTTGATCATCGGCATACCCATCAGTGTGGTCTGGTCTTGCCCGGTCATTTCTTCAAACAGGCTAATTCCTAAGCTTTCACATTTGAAACTGCCAGCACAATGCAGTGGCTGTTCAATCTCGACATAGCGCTCGATTTCGGCCTGAGAAAGTTTACGAAACTTGACTTTATAGTGTTCGACCAGACTTTGTTCAAAACCCGTCGATTGTTGCTGTACACTGAGCGCCGTACTGAAATAGACAATCTTGTCCGAGTTAGCTTGGAGCTGGCGAATGGCTTTTTCAGTCGTTAACGGTTTACCGATAAAAATATCCGGTGCACCTTCACGCCATGCCACCTGATCCGAGCCGATCACAATCGCTTCAGGATTCTGTTCGGCAATATATCTGGCTTTCTCGAAAGCTAGTCGTTGTGCCAGATCATCTGCGTGATTTTCCCCGCGAGGAGATTCATCAATATCCGGTACCATGGAAATATAATCAATATGCAGACGATCCATCAGCGCTTTGCGGGTTTGACTGGATGATGCCAAAATAATCTGTACAGAATTCATTAGACAGCATATTCCTCAAGAATATTTAACGGCACATAAGCCAGAACAGCTTTGTGACAGGCTTGCAGCTTGATTGGAGGTGCTTGACCTGCTTCATAGGCTTCGACCCAGCGCGTTACGCAGATACACCAGAAATCGCCAGGTTGCAGGCCGGGGAAATCCAGTTCAGGCAAAGGCGTAATCAGGTCATTACCGACTTTTTGAGAAAAATTCAGAAATTCTGAAGTCATTTGCGCGCAAACCGTGTGCTGGCCCAGATCAGTGGTCGCAGTATGGCAAAAGCCATTGCGGAAATAACCGGTAATCGGATCGAAGCAACAGCTGGACAAAGGCTCACCTAACACGTTCAAACGGTTAAGATTTGGATCAGGATGTATCGACATAGGGACTGAATCTAAAAGAGGCTTTTTTCTATCATAACAAAACTTTGGCATTCATAATGTTTTCTGCAAAAGATGCTAACCTTTTTCTGCATAATCATTTAAAATCGCCTGGTTTTAATATCTATAAAGTGAGCTCTACATGAACTTTCAGCGTATGACTGACCTCGATTTAGCAGGTAAACGTGTTCTGATCCGTGAAGATTTAAACGTTCCTGTTAAAAATGGTGTGATCACCAGCGATGCGCGTCTTCGTGCAGCATTGCCAACGATTAAAGCAGCATTAGAAAAAGGCGCTGCAGTCATGGTGTATTCTCATCTGGGTCGTCCGGTTGAAGGTGAGCCTAAGGCTGAACAGTCACTTGCTCCTGTAGCGGCTTACTTGACTGAAGCTTTGGGCCAAGAAGTGAAACTGTTCACTGACTATTTAGATGGCGTTGATGTTCAGCCAGGTCAGGTGGTTCTGCTTGAAAACTGCCGTTTTAACGTCGGCGAGAAGAAAAACAATCCTGAACTTGCAGCAAAATATGCAGCACTTTGCGACGTATTTGTAATGGATGCCTTTGGTACAGCGCACCGTGCAGAAGCATCTACTGAAGGCGTAGCGCGTTTAGCGAAAGTTGCAGCAGCAGGTCCTTTACTGGCAGCTGAACTGGATGCACTTGGCCGTGCACTGCAAACGCCAGAAAAGCCAATGGTGGCGATTGTTGCGGGTTCTAAAGTCTCTACCAAGCTGGATGTTTTAACCTCACTTTCTGATATCTGTGATCAATTGATCGTGGGTGGTGGTATTGCCAATACTTTCCTTGCTGCAGCAGGCTATAACGTTGGTAAATCACTGTGTGAAAAAGACCTGATCGATACAGCAAAAGCCATTGCTGCAAAAGTATCAGTGCCACTTCCTACTGACGTTGTGGTTGCAGATGCCTCTGAAATCAACTTTGAGGATTTCCTGGGTTCATTGGCTGCTGCGAAAGCAACGGTGAAAAACGTTGCCGATGTTGCTGACAACGACATGATTCTGGATGTAGGTCCGGAAACTGCGAAAGCATTTGCAGAAATTCTGAAAACCTCTAAAACCATTCTTTGGAATGGCCCGGTTGGCGTATTTGAAGTCGATCAATTCGGTGAAGGGACTAAAACTTTATCTTTAGCAATTGCTGAATCGGAAGGTTTCTCGATCGCGGGTGGTGGGGACACACTTGCTGCGATTGATAAATATGAAGTGGCTGACAAAATTGGTTATATCTCGACGGGTGGCGGTGCATTCCTTGAATTCGTTGAAGGTAAAACTCTTCCTGCAGTTGCGGTACTATTAGAACGTGCTTAATTGCATGTCCTAAGCTAAAAAGCTGGCCCAGTGCCAGCTTTTTTTATGTCATTTTTTTGACAGTGAAAACTTACCCTTCATGGCTTCGTCATTAAAATGCAATAAATCTGTCATAAGATGCAGTAATTAAATCACCAAATGACGAGAATACGTGATGAAGAAACAGTTAACTATCGCAGTATTATTAGCAGCTTCTCTGGCACTGACTGCATGTGCAAAACAGGAAAGCACACCAGAAGCTGAAGCAGAAAGCTCGGCAGCAGTGGCGGATCAGGCGGTGACTCCAGAACAGCAAGCTGCCATTGATGCCATTGATCAGCCAATTCTAGACGAAAAAAATACCGATATCCCGGCTGAAGTTGCCAATGCACCAGCCGATGAAGCAACTGCAGACGAGTCAGTTGCTGCGACTTCAGAGCCTGTAGCACCTTAATCCGGTTGATGTGACACAAAATCCCTGCAAATGCAGGGATTTTTTTTAAATAGTGTTATTTGTTGCTGAATTGAAACCTTTGAACATGTAGAATATGTGGCATTCACTGGGAGGATATTATGGCTCTTATTTCATTGCGCCAGCTCTTGGATCACGCCGGCGAACATGCTTACGGCGTACCAGCATTTAACGTAAACAACTTAGAACAAATGCGTGCAATTATGCTTGCAGCAGATGCAACCAATTCACCTGTTATCGTACAAGCATCTGCGGGTGCGCGTAAATATGCAGGCGCTCCGTTCTTGCGTCACCTAATTTTGGCTGCAATTGAAGAATGGCCACATATTCCAGTGGTAATGCATCAAGACCACGGTACCAGCCCTGACATTTGTCAACGTTCAATCCAGTTAGGCTTTTCATCAGTAATGATGGACGGTTCACTGGGTGAAGACGGTAAAACACCAACTTCATATGAATATAACGTTGATGTGACTCGCCGTACAGTTCAAATGGCACATGCGTGTGGCGTATCTGTTGAAGGTGAAATCGGTTGTTTGGGTAGCCTTGAAACAGGTATGGCGGGTGAAGAAGATGGCGTAGGCGCAGAAGGCGTACTGGATCATTCTCAACTCCTGACTTCAGTTGAAGAAGCGCGTAGCTTCGTTGCTGATACCAATGTTGATGCGCTTGCAATTGCAGTAGGTACTTCACACGGTGCGTACAAGTTCACGCGTCCACCTACAGGTGATATTCTTGCGATTGACCGCATTAAAGAAATTCACGCAGCACTTCCAAACACACATCTTGTCATGCACGGTTCAAGCTCTGTGCCACAAGAATGGTTGGCAGTGATTAACCAGTATGGCGGCGACATCAAGGAAACTTACGGTGTTCCGGTTGAACAGCTGGTTGAAGCGATCAAACACGGCGTGCGCAAGATTAACATCGATACTGACTTGCGTTTAGCATCTACCGGTGCAATGCGTCGTATGATGGCAGAAAAACCAAGCGAATTCGATCCACGTAAATTCTTCAGCGCAACTGTAGATGCAATGAAGCAAATCTGTATCGATCGTTACGAAGCTTTTGGTACTGCAGGCAATGCAGACAAGATTCGCCCAATCTCTTTAGAGAAAATGGTGTCACACTATAAATAATTCCCAGTGAATCATTTATAAAAAAAGCCCACTGCAAATGTGGGCTTTTTTGTAGACTCATAAATATCAAGAATAAGAGCAGCATATGGAACTGATTTTCGCAGCAGCGCTATGCAGCGTTGCGGTCTCAATATTATTAAAAGTCGCCAAAAATAAGGGCTTGAGTCCGATACACATGATTAGCTGGAACTATATGACAGCTAGTCTCTTGTGTTTTTTCTGGTTTAAGCCTGATATTCAGCATATTTCAATGTCTCAGACGCCTTGGTTGCTTATTCTGGCTCTGGGTATTTTGCTTCCGAGCGTATTTCTGTTTTTGGCCAAGGCTTTGCAAACGGCTGGAATTTTAAAAACCGAAATTGCCCAGCGACTTTCTGTAGTTTTGTCACTGGCTGCAGCCTATTTCATTTTTCAGGAACAGTTTAATCAGCTGAAAATACTTGGGATCGCTTTAGGTATTGGAGCAGTGCTGTGCATCCTGTTTTCACATCGACAAAGTACAGGACAGAGCAGTCAGGGAATGTTGTATCTGGGCTTGGTCTGGGTCGGTTATGCACTGATTGATGTATTGTTGAAATATACAACCAGTCTGGGCCTCCAATTCGCGGTGGCGCTGAATCTAATGTTTGTTTGTGCCCTGATCATTTCGATGGGCTATCTGTTAATCAAATATAAAAGCTTGGGCTCGATGCAGAATATCGGCGCTGGTCTGTTATTGGGTTTCCTGAATTTTGCCAATATTGCTTTCTATGTCAAAGCCCATATGCTGCTTAAGGATTCACCTGCGATCGTCTTTGCTGGCATGAATATTCTGGTGGTGGTATTTGGTGTGATAGCAGGTCTGGTATTCTTTAAAGAACGGCTCAAACCTGCAAGTACTTTAGGATTACTGCTAGGCTTGACTAGTGTGATTTGCCTAGCTTATGCAATGTCTGCTTGACATAAGAGGATGCAAATTCAATCGGATGTCGGAGCAGGTCACCTGCTTCGGCCAGTCCAAGCAATAAACCGGACTGTTGGCAGTCTGGACAGTGCGGATAACGATGCTGTTGCTCTTTATAGTGCTGGAGATAAATTTTATCGCAATGATGGCATTCAAATTTCAGGGATTTGGATGTAAGGAGCGACATAGATGACCTCTATTGTTATTCTATTAGATGTAAATTAAATAAAGCAAAAAATAGGCCCGAATTGACATGGAAAGGGGCGCTTGACCCCTTTTATAGCATAAATTCCTTACAGTTTGGTGAAAATATCTTCAGCGGCAAGACGTGATTTAGGGAGTTTGGCATTGAAATCATTTTCACTGCGATAGCCTAAAGTCAGCAATACAGAAGGGATCAAACCCTGTTCTGCAAGTTGTAATTCTTCACTAATCATCTCTCCGTCAAAGCCGCCAATTGGTGTGGCATCAACCCCTTCAATTCCGGCAGCCAAGAGCATTTGACCGAGTGCAATGAAGGTCTGGTTTTCAGCCCAACGCTGAATATCACCTTTTTCATTACGATAATAATGAATATAACCTGCACGGGTATTTTTCTGACCTTCTTTGGCTGATTCATCTTTAAAACGGCCACTGAGATCATCGCGGTTCAATAAGTTTTCTAGATGCAACTCATTAATGTCGGCTTTGGTGCAGAATAAAATGGTATGTGAAGAATCCAGAACTTTGGGTGCATTGTAGGCATAAGTACCAACCAAGGCTTTGGCAATGCGCTGTTTGGCGGCATCATGATCGGCAATAAAAAAATGCCAAGGCTGAATATTGATCGAAGAGGGTGCCAGACGCAAAATTTCTAACAAGCGTTCAAACTGTTCTGCTGGGATTTTCTTGCTAGGATCATAGGCTTTAGTGGTATAGCGGGTCTGTGTGATCTTGAGTAAATCCATCAATGGACTCCAATCTTTTTAAATAAACAGCGAGTAGAAGTTTTAAATATATACATTTTTCACATCCCCTGATTATTACAATAAAAAAGCATCAGGCAAAGCCTGTTTTGAGATGATCTTGAGCTGGATTCAAGCAAAACTTAGAGTTAAATCAGATTAAAATCCAGTTTTTGTCTATTGGCACTTTTAAGCGAGAAGCGTTTAATAAGAGGCATCGCCAGCAACATGCAAATAGGTTAGCGGATGCAAGTGACCAATTACTTTAAACACAAACTGAAAACCCAGCAGCAAATCGGCTTATGGATTGGCAGATGCCTATGGAACCGAGATTGCGGCAAATGCAGGTTATGACTGGCTGCTGATTGATGGTGAGCATGCACCCAGTGATTTGAGAACGACTTTGTCGCAACTGCAAAGTATTGCTGCTTATCCCTCGCAAGCAGTAGTACGACCACCCATTGGTAGCGTACAACTGATCAAGCAACTCCTTGATATCGGTGCACAAACGCTGTTGATTCCGATGGTAGAAACCGTGGAACAGGCCGAACTCATGGTCAGGGCAGTCCGTTATCCGCCTGAAGGAATTCGTGGCGTTGGTGCTGCACTGGCACGTGCCACCCGCTGGAACAGCATTCCAAATTATTATCAGACGGCACATGAAGAAATCTGTTTATTAATCCAGATTGAATCGGTCACAGGACTTGAAAATCTGGATGCTATTCTTCAGATCGACGGGATTGATGGCGTGTTTATTGGCGCCGTTGATCTATCTGCCACTATGGGTTATCAAGGTGATCCGAATCATCCTGAAGTACAAAAAGCTGTAATTGATGCAATCCAGCGGATTCGTTCTGCAGGCAAAGCTCCAGGAATTCTGTCAACCCAGCATGAAGTGACGCAAAAATATATCGAACTTGGCACTGAGTTTGTAGCAGTGGGCGTAGATACCAGTATTTTGATGAATTCCTTGCGTGATCTATTGGGGAAATATAAAAAGGATATCAATGTGATTAATCCGACTAGCGGTTATTAATCAACAAGAGATTCTGAATGAATAGCTTGCTTAGATTTTTAGTTTATTTTTAACCGGAAATTCTTTAGATGAGCTATTCATTCAGCCATAAGAAAATCATAATGAACCTTCAAGATGCAGAACAATTTTTACAAGAACAGCAGAACATCTTAGAGAACCAACGTCAGCAAAAAACTAGACGAGTGCAACAAGCCTTTTTTATGATTCACGTACTGTTTGTAGCCTTAAATGCTATTCTCTTGATCCTAAATTATCAAAAGACGGGAGAGTGGAACTTGCTGTACCTCGGGCTGAGTTTCATGTCTCTAATATTGATTTTAAGGTATTTAAAGACAGGTTTTGTTTATCAACGGAAATGAAGTAACGTTAAAATGAATTTTAGATCATAAAAATCAAAAGCCTAATAATTAACAAAGCATGAAAAAAGTTCTTAAAAATCCCATTCTATTGTCATTACAATGTAATTTTGCTTTTGCTGGATAAATAGCTTACACTGGCTGCACTTCAAGCAAGTACTGTTCTTGCTTCTATTATTATTTTAAGCTGATTGTGATGTACTTTTTAGTTCAAGTATTTGAACTCAAATAAGATCTACTAACCATAGAACTATTATGTAAACTAGGTTGTTATTAATCTCTCTCCATATAGTCACAAAAAGCTCATATCGTGTGAGTAAATATTTTGATCAAAATCAATGAATGGCATATTGCCACTGCCGCTGATGGCAATGAAATTAACGTGAAACTGGTTCCATTAAAGCGCAAGCAAAATACAATGGACGGTTTTATCTGGGTTGAGGTCGGTAAAATGATTCAATTGCCAACGGGTGAGGAATTTCAGTTCAATCTCGATGGTAAAAGTTTCTATACTGGGGTAAACCAGCTTTATCGTCTGTGTTAAGCAGATCAATATCGTAAAAAGTGGCTGATTAATATCGCCACTTTTTTAGTTTCAGGGTATCAAAACTTTGATCTTCCTGAATTTCCAGAATCTCTGCACTGTCTTCTTTCCAGTCGCCTAGTACAATTCTTCTTTTCTGGGCTAACTGATGAATGGCTGCGCGATGCGTATGACCATGGATTAGTACATCTACATCCTGTAATGCCAGCTCAACTGCATGTGGGTTGACGTCCATCACTTCATAGCTTTTAAACTGTTGTGCCTGATGGCTTTGTTGACGAAAGCGGTTGGCTAGTCTGGTTCGAAATGAGAGAGGGGTTTTTCTTAAGAAGCCAAGTAGCCAGGGATGACGAATAATCTTTTTAAAACGCTGATAGGAGACGTCATCGGTACATAGGGCATCGCCATGTTCCAGGCGAAAATGTGTTCCGGCAATGATTAGCTGATCGATTTCGGGAAGAAGCTGCCCGCCAAATCGAGCTAAAAATTTACTTCCTAAGACAAAATCCCGGTTGCCGGCCTGAAAATAGACTTGATTCCCAGCCTGAGTAAACTGTTTTAATGCAGTGACAATTTCGTCCAGCCATGGAGAGGTATAGTCATCACCAATCCAGGCATTGAACCAGTCACCCAGAATATACAATTGGGTATTTTGATTTTGATATTCAGTTAATAAATCTAAAAACCCCCGAACAAGTCGAGGGTGATCAGGTGACAAATGTAAATCTGAGATAAACAGATAGGTCACGAATCTTTTCCTTTTATTCCTCTCTAGATCCCTCATTCATATGAGGGATTTTCCATTACACTGTTTTAAAGTGTTGCTTTAAAACTCATAAAAGAACGGAGAGGACGTTTTTTATTCAGAAATGATTTTTGCAGATTCGATTACTACGTTTTCTAGAGGAACGTCAGCGTGGTAGCCACGGTTGCCAGTACGTACGTTTTTGATTTCGTTCACAACGTCCATACCTTCAACGACTTTACCAAATACGGCATAACCCCAACCTTGAGCAGTTTTGCCAGAGTGGTTAAGGAATGAGTTGTTTTTCACGTTAATGAAGAACTGAGCAGAAGCAGAGTGCGGTGCCTGAGTACGCGCCATTGCAATCGTACCTTCGTCATTGGTCAAGCCGTTGTCTGCTTCGTTTTCGATTGCATCACGTGTTGCTTTTTCTTTGAAGTTTTCATCCATGCCGCCGCCTTGGATCATGAAACCATCAATAACACGGTGGAAAATTACGCCGTCATAAAAACCGTCACGTACGTATTCTAAAAAGTTAGCTACGGTTTTAGGTGCTTTTTCAGCATTGAGTTCTAGAACAATACGACCTTTATTGGTGTTTAATTCGACTTGAGGAAAACTCATTGTGTAATCTCCTGATCATGGACGAGTGCCATGGTTTTTTCTGAATGAGTGAAGCATAAGCAAACTACATTCGACAAGGCAAGTAAAAACATTATTTTCTTTGTTAAAAGCATAAAAATAATACCTTATTTATACGTTGATTTATCAAGGCATTTCAGATATTGCCCTATCAGGTACCCTATTTTGAATTGGCGTAAATTAATGATTTTACTGCTTGTACAAGCACTGATATTTTAGTTTCAGGCAACTCGCCGTATTTTCATTTTTTAAAATGGGTGAATTGAAATCAAATACCATAGTTAGCGGTTGAGAGATTATTCACCTCTAGTTAAACTAAGGAACTTTGATAATGAATATGCGTACAACCTGTGCGATTAAATATTCGTTAATCCCTTTTTAACTTTAGAAGTGAATGATTGATCATGAAGCCAAATGATGTTGTGACATCTCTGCCCGAGAACCCGACCCAAAAGAACAATGCAGTCGATTCAGTGCAGCAGCAAGAACAACAACCGGGCTTGGACTTTGTACGTCAGGTCATTACCGATGATTTAGCCGCTGGTCGTACTCAACAGGTGGTGACGCGTTTTCCGCCTGAGCCGAATGGCTATTTACATATTGGCCATGTGAAAGCAATTTGCTTGAACTTCGGAATTGCTGAAGAATTTAAAGGTGTGTGTAACCTGCGTTTTGACGATACCAACCCGGATGCCGAAGAGCAGGAATATGTGGATGGTATTGCCAATGATGTGAAATGGCTGGGTTTCCAATGGGAAGGCGAGCCGCGTTATGCATCAAGCTATTTCGATCAACTTTATACCTGGGCAGTTCAGCTGATTGAGCAGGGCGATGCCTATGTGGATTTGCAAAGCCCTGAAGAGATCCGTTTAAACCGCGGTAATTTCGTTGAGCCAGGCAAGAACTCGCCACAACGCGATGCAACGGTTGCAGAAAACCTGGAGCGTTTTGAGAAAATGCGCAGCGGTGAATATGCAGAAGGTCAGGCTGTATTACGTGCCAAGATTGATATGACTTCACCGAACGTGCATATGCGTGATCCGATTCTGTATCGTATCCTGCATTCTGAACACCATCAGACTGGCGATAAATGGAAAATTTATCCAATGTATGACTATGCGCATCCATTGTCTGATGCGATTGAAGGCATTACGCATTCACTCTGTACCCTGGAATTCCAGGATCATCGTCCGTTCTATGATTGGGTAGTGGCAAAAGTTAAATCACCATCCGTGCCACGTCAGTATGAATCGAGCCGTTTGAATGTGGACTATACCATCACCTCGAAACGTAAATTACGTAAACTGGTGGAAGGTAGCTATGTTCAGGGCTGGGATGACCCACGTATGCCAACTGTAGTCGGTATGCGTCGTCGTGGTTTCACACCTGAAGGTCTACGTGATTTCTGTCAACGTGTCGGTGTATCGAAAGTTGATGGAAGTATTGTCGATGTAGCTATGCTGGAATACTGTATTCGCCAGTCTCTGGAAAATACTGCCGCTCGTGGTATGGCTGTGTTAAATCCATTAAAAGTGACTTTAACCAACTTGCCAGCCGATATGGACCTGACCCATTCACGTCATCCGAATGTCGATATGGGCGAGCGCGTTATTCCATTGACGACTGAGCTGTATATTGACCGTAAAGACTTTGAAGAAGAGCCACCAAAAGGCTTTAAACGTCTGATTCCAGGAGGTGAAGTTCGTTTACGTCATGCCTATGTCATCAAATGTGACGAAGTCATTAAAGATGAAAATGGTGAAGTGGTTGAGCTGAAATGTTCGATTGATCCTGAAACTTTAGGTAAAAATCCTGAAGGTCGTAAGGTGAAAGGCGTGATTCACTGGGTATCTGCGACAAAAGGCGTTCCTGCGGAAGTGCGTATTTACGACCGTCTGTTTACTGAATCTGATCCTGAGGTGGGCGATGACTTCTTGGCAAACCTGAACCCTGAATCATTGAAGGTAGTTCAGGCCGTGATTGAGCCTGCTTTGGCACAAGCACAACCGGAAGACCGTTTCCAGTTTGAGCGTGAAGGCTATTTTGTGGCTGATCAATATGATCATTCCAGCGAAAAACCGGTATTCAACCGTATTCTGGATCTTAAGGACAGCTTTAAACCAGGCAAATAAGCTGGTTTAAGTCAGAATGTAAAAAGCCCAACTCTGGTTGGGCTTTTTCAATACAGCAGGGAAAATTGCATGATTGTGCGTGATAAGAATAATAGTTTGGGCTTACTGTTTGCCTGGCAGGGAACGATTCTGCCCAAGGTGCTGCCCGCATTGGTTTTGGTGGTTTTTATTTCCGCTTTACTAGTGTATTTGAGTCAGGCGCATTTCGTGAGCCTTCCTGCTGTCCCGGCAATTGGCTTTACCATTTTTGGTGTCATTCTTTCGATCTTTCTGAGTTTTAGAAATACGGCCTGCTATGATCGCTGGTGGGAAGGGCGCAAGCTTTGGGGTGCGTTGATTGCAACCACGCGTCATTTATGCCGTGACAGCCATGTGCTAGATGATCAAATCCGTGAAGTTTTGCTATATCGCATGATGCTGTTTACCCATCTATTACGTGATCGGCTGAGACAGCAAACGCCCAGTATTCAGGCTTATGAAGCCACTGCCGGTTTTGAACCCAAGTCATTTGAGCAATTGCCCATGCAAATCAATCCATCCCAATGGGTGCTGGAACAGATGCAAAAAGAGCTGGTGCAGCAATATAAGCAGGGCAAGATCAGCGATATTATTTATAATAACCTGAATCAGCACACTGTGGCTTTGGGAGATATTCAGGCTGGTTGTGACCGGATTTTGTCCACGCCATTACCATTTTCTTATTCGGTATTGTTACATCGTGCGGTTTATTCTTTTTGCTTTATCCTGCCTTTCAGTTTGCAGGCAAATTTAGGCCTGTGGACACCAATTCTGGTTGGATTGATTGCCTATATGCTACTCGGGCTGGATGAACTCAGTGCGGAACTGGAAGAGCCCTTTGGCTTGCAGGACAACGATCTGCCGCTAGATTCAATTGTGCGACTGGTCGAGCGGGAAACCCTAAGTTCTTTAGGTAAAGCACTACCTGAGGCAATTCAAGCCAGAAAAGGCTATTTGACTTGATTCCTTATCAACATCATCAAAATGTAAAACACGAACTTAAAATTTCTTGCTCACAAAAAATCATCGGCAGGCTGAGCTTTAAATTAACGATGTTTAAGATTGGTCAGGTCTGACACTTTGGTTTTAGCCTGATCTTGCAATTCACGGTATTGTTGCAAACGCAGATTGGCTTTATCTCTGAGTTTTTTCTTGATGTACAGCGCCAATGCGAAACTGGTCGTGGTCAGGGTCAGGAACATGCTGTTCATAAAACTCATCATCGAGCTGATATAACCAATCGTGGTCAGGCGATTCATCATATAAATTACTTGCGGGCTACTTTCCACACCGGTAATCGCCCAGGTACACAAATGTTCGCAATTATTAATAATCAGATGATAGTTGTTTTCATGCATTCTGGACCGCATGCGGCGCACCACTTTACGACCTTTATATTTTGCCGAGTCATAATGTTGCATATGAATTGGTTTGCCATGACTGAATTTTTCAATAGAAGTTATTTCAATCGGGCGTTTCTTGAATAAATGCGCAAAGCCGGAATAATGAATGACACGACCACGTCCGGCGTAAATCCCATGATGGGTATAACCGAAATGTTTAACCATAAGATGTGCGCCTATGGGAAACCGTTTAGTCTGTTGCATATCAGAATTAAGCCATTTAAAAAAGCATTGTCGTTTAATAGGAAGTGTACTGTGTTTTGCTAAATTAATCGATGCCTTGCCTGAGTTTCAGATCAGAATTGAAGAGTTATTAAGCCAAGTTTTAAAGGAGCTAGAAGAGAGCAGAATTTAGAACATATTCTTCTGATAAAGGTTTTAAATAGCCTAAGCAAGTACTAAAATTTCTGCAAAATCACAAGCATGGATCAAGGAAGTCATTCAACATTTTCTGCCTGATCCCTGAAGCTTTTAAAGTTGAAGTTAATAAACTATGCTGAAATAGAGAAGACCAAACCCTTAAACTAAACTTTCAAGCATAAAAAAAGCACCTGACTACGCAAGTGCTTTCTTTATACGGCTGTAACCTTGGCCGATTACTGCAATGGCAAGTGCTGAAGTTCATTCAGTTCTTTGCGGCTATAGCCGCGAGATACAAGAACCTTTTTAATTCCGATGATGATTTCTTCATCAGTAGCTTTAGAAAGTGCTTCAAGAAGCTGTTCATTTGTCTTGCAAGAGCAATCATTTTCAACACAAGCAATTTGATTCTTGTGTTCATTGTGTTGTTCATGAGAAAACAACTTTTGCCAAAAACTCATAGAGCCTTCATACAACAACCTAACATAGAGTGAAATATAGCCAATTAAATAAATAAAGCAATAGGACCTATGTGATAAAAGCAGCAGTCAGGCTAGAAAATTTCCGATTGAAGCCTAAAGGTCTAACGATATTTCTTGCTGTACAAGTCAATATTTATTATTAAATACATGATTTATAGTATAAAAAATGGAGCTTCAAAAAGCTCCATTTTTGTAACAATATAATAAATTGAAACAAATTCTTTATACTTTTTCCAACAATACACCCGTTTCAACATGATGTGTATACGGGAACTGGTCAAACATGGCGAACTTGCTGATTCTATGCGTTTGAGACAACTGTTTCAGATTGTCATATAAGGTATCTGGATTACAAGAAATGTAAATAATACGCTGGAAACGCTGTAACAGTTTCAGCGTTTCATCATCAATACCAGCACGCGGTGGATCGACAAATACCGTATCAAAATCATAAGTCGAAATGTCAATTTGTGCTTCCTGCAAACGACGGAAAACACGTTCGCCATTATAGGCTTGAGTGAATTCTTCGGCAGACAGACGCGCAACCTGAATATTTTCAATCTGGTTCTGCTCAATATTCCACTCAGCTGCATAAACTGAAGATTTGGCTAATTCAGTGGCCAAAACACGGCGGAATTTGGTCGAAAGCGGCAGGGTAAAGTTCCCATTGCCACAGTAGAGTTCCAGCAAATCTTTATCTGATTGTTCCGCTGCATCACATGCCCATTCCAGCATTTTTTGACAAACTTGTGCATTGGGCTGGGTGAAGCTGCTTTCGATCTGCTTATATTTATAGTGACGATCAAAAACAGACAGTTCTTCCACCACATATTCATCAGTCAGGACGAATTTCTGGCCACGGCTTCGGCCAATCAGTTTAATATTCAGTTTTTCCGCCAGTGCTTTTGCTGCAGGTTCCCAGCTTTCATCCAGCTTGCGGTGATAAATCAGGGAAACTAGGACTTGGCCACTTAAAGTCGCCAGAAAATGGACTTCAAATAGACGATGACCCAGATTGGCATCTGCCTTGAATGCTTCAAGTAATTGTGGCATCAAGTCATTAATGCTGCGGTCTGCAATTGGAAATTCATCAATACGAATGACTTTTTTATTGTTGTTCTCGTCACGTTCGAACATGGCATAAAACAGATCATCTTCAGTATGCCAGATCCGGAATTCAGCACGCATGCGGAAATATTTTTCAGGAGACTGGAATACTTCTAAAGCAGGTGGTTGATATTCGGCAAACTGAGCGCTGATGCGTTCAATTTTGGCTTCAAGTTGTTGCTGATAAGATGAAGTCATATGCAGTAAGAAATCGCAAATATTTTAAAGCGCAAATGGTAGCAAAAAATTGCCGATCTGCCTAAGCCTATTGTAGTCAAGCCGCTTTAAAAGCTGCATAAAAAAGACCAAACCTTCTGAGGAGAGAGGTTTGGCCATAAAGAGGAAAGATTTAAGCTAAAAATGCTGAGATGATTGGACTGATTTAGAGATTATCCATCGTCATCAAGCTGGCATTGCCGCCTGCCGCCGCCGTATTGATACTGATCGCGCGTTCAATCACAAATCGCTCGACCGGAATATCATAGTTGCCCGAACTTAAATGGGTGATACCAATAATTGGACCTTGGCGTGTTGCAATGCGTTTCTGCAAGTCAATCAGTTCAGTAGTGTCACCATGATGCAGGACGGCCTCAAATACACCTGTTTCAATATCCCGGACCACTTTAAATTGCTTGCTAACCGCGGCTGGCATGGTTGGTAAATATTTCAGAATAAAAGTATTGTTTGCCAGTACCGCAGGACGACTGCCAACCGATAAAATCGCCAGAATTTGCTGAATCTGGTCTTGATCCCTATGTGCTAACGAGAGAACGCTTTCACGTGGCAAGATCATGTATTGATTTTCCTCGCCAGTTGGGCCTTGCAGGCTAAAGCTTTGACCAGTCGCAATTTGCATAGGCGCTTTTAAAGATAAAGTTGGGAAAGTTTTAGCTACCCAGGCTTTAAACTCCTGAACAAGTTTATGTTCAACAAGTGCTGGCTCAGCTTGAGCTGCATAAGGCTGAGCCAGTTTTTTCTCGGATACTTGATGCATTAAACGATAGATATACAACGGGCCACCCGCTTTCGGGCCGGTGCCGGACAGACCTTCACCACCAAAAGGCTGGACGCCCACGACCGCACCAACGATATTGCGGTTGATATACAGGTTGCCGACTTCCGCTCGTGCAATCACGGTTTGCATGGTTTCATCAATACGCGTGTGCAAGCCCATGGTCAGGCCATAACCCTTGCTGTTGATCTGATCTAACAACTGTTCCAGTTCGCCATATTTATAGCTGATCAGATGCAGTACCGGGCCAAACACTTCACGTTCCAGATCATCCAGATTTGGAAGTTCAATCAGGGTTGGTGCAATGAATGTTCCTGGAGTTAATTCAGTCTGGTCCTGATTAAACATCAACTGATGAACTGTATGACCTTTGCTGCGCATCTGCTCGATATGCTTTTGGATATTTTGCTGGGCTTCTGCATCAATCACTGGACCAATATCGGTTTTCAGCAAGACCGGATTGCCAACGCGCAACTGTTGCATCGCACCTTTGAGCATGCTGCGTACGGCCTCCAGATTATCTTCCTGAACACAGAGGACACGCAGGGCAGAACAGCGCTGACCGGCACTGTCATAGGCAGAGCTCACAACATCCAACACCACCTGTTCAGTCAATGCAGATGAATCCACAATCATGGCATTTTGACCACCAGTTTCAGCAATCAGGGTGACGCTTTCTCCAAACTGGTTTATTCGTTCTGCCACGGTTTTTTGTAGAATTTGGGCGACCTCGGTGGAACCGGTAAACATGATGCCCTGAATACGTGGATCTGCACTGAGCTGTGCACCAATGGTTTCACCACGGCCCGGCAATAGCTGTAACACATCCTGCGGAATGCCGGCTTCCCATAAAATCTGTACGGCTTGTGCTGCAATGAGCGGTGTTTGTTCAGCCGGTTTGGCAATCACGGTATTGCCAGCGACCAGCGCTGCTGAAATCTGACCGGTAAAAATCGCCAGCGGGAAGTTCCATGGACTGATACATAGTACAGTACCTAAAGGCTGGATCTGTACATTGTCACTGAGATCCAAAACTTGAGCTGCATAGTAACGCAAGAAATCTACCGCCTCACGTACTTCGGCAATCGCATTGGCATAGGTTTTACCTGCTTCGCGAGAAAGAAGAACCATGAGCGGAAGCAAACGCTGTTCCATCAGTTCTGCGGCTTTATTCAGGCAGGCAGCACGCTCATTTTTTGGCAGATTGGCCCAGAAACTTTGTGCATTAACTGCTTGAGTGAGTGCAATTTCAGCCTGTTCAGAAGTTGCTTCATAGACTGTGCCGACCACATCCTGATGGTGTGCTGGATTGATCACTGGAACTGCATGGGGCGTATCCACGCTGCTAAATGCCGTTCCCATAGCAGCTGACTGAAATTGCGTATTTGCCAGACTGGATGCGACTTCATTTAAAATACTGAGTTCAGCATCATTGGCCAAATCGAGTCCTGAAGAGTTCAATCGTTCATCGGCATAAAGATCTTGCGGATAGGGAATATGCGGATGCTTGGCACCCAATACGCTTTCCTGTTTTGACGCCTTTAAAATGGTTTGCTGTGGATTTTCAATCAAATCTTCAATTTTCAAGGTTTTGTCAGCAATACGATTGACGAAGGAGGTATTGGCACCATTTTCCAGTAAGCGGCGCACCAGATAAGCCAGCAAGGTTTCATGATTGCCGACTGGCGCATAGATCCGGCATGGTACACCGAGTTTATTTTTCGATGGATCGCCCACGACATTTTCATACAGTGGTTCGCCCATGCCATGCAGACATTGGAACTCATATTGGCCGGCATAATACTGCTCAGGTTGTGCCAGCTGATAGATCGTCGCTACCGTTTGTGCATTGTGAGTGGCAAATTGTGGGTAGATATAATCCGGTTCAGCCAACAGCTTACGCGCACAAGCAATATAAGACAGATCCGTATGCACCTTACGAGTAAATACCGGATAATCTGACATTCCATCAATTTGGGCTTTCTTGATTTCGCTGTCCCAATATGCGCCTTTGACCAGACGAATCATCAAGCGTTTCTGGCTGCGCTTCGCCAGATCAATGATGTAATCCACTACATAGAAGCAGCGTTTCTGATAGGCCTGAATCACAAAGCCAATGCCTTTCCAGTCCTGTAATTGTGGTTCAAAACACAGGCGTTCTAACAGTTCAAGTGAAATCTCAAGGCGATCACTTTCTTCAGCATCGATATTTAAACCAATATTGTATTGCTTGGCCAAGACCGCGAGTTTCAGTACTTTTGCATAGAGCTCATCATGCACGCGATCCATTTGCGAACGCTGATAACGGGGGTGCAGCGCAGAGAGTTTGATAGAAATGCCAGGCCCGTCATAAACATCCTTATCCTGCGAAGATTGACCAATGGCATGAATGGCTTGCTGATAATCCTGATAATAACGTTCAGCATCCGGATCGGTCAGTGCTGCTTCACCCAGCATGTCATAGGAATAGCGAAAGCCTTTTTCTTCCAACGGTTCGGCATTTTTCAGGGCTTCATCAATGGTTTCACCCGTGACAAACTGCTCGCCCATCATGCGCATGGCAACATCGACAGCCTTACGGATAATCCCGCGGCCACTGCGTGCCAAAAGACCGGTCAATAAGCTAGACAGGCTTTTTTGCTGTGGGGTTTCCATCAGCTTGCCGGTCAGCATCAGTCCCCAGGCTGCTGCATTCACAAACATCAATTGGCTCTGGCCCAAATGTTCTTTCCAGTTACCTTGATTGATTTTGTCACGGATCAGCAAGTCACGTGTGGCTTTGTCCGGAATCCGCAGTAAGGCTTCTGCCAGACACATCAGGGCAATGCCTTCCTGAGAAGATAAAGAAAATTCCTGCAATAAGCCTTGGACAATACCGGCTTTCCCAGTGGAACTTTTGCGTTCACGTAAGGAATGTGCGAGATCAAAGGCAAGCGCCTGAATCTTGTCACTCATCTCGGAAGAAATTTCACTATGGGCCAATAACTCTTCGACGCATTCAGTTTCTGCACGACGCCATACCGTATTAATACGTTCTTCGTATTGGTTTTTGTGTTTAAATTCAGCAATATAATTTGAGTGCTGGGCTGAATCTAAAATTGAATCTGGGCGGAGAGTGGTTGGCATAGTGACTTCCTGTACTGCGTCAATCAGTTCTTTGAGGTGAATGAGTTTTAATCTATAATCACAGAATATTTGACGAATATCTCACTATAGTTTTCGCTTTTTTTAGAGAATAATTCTAATGCCAAGTCCTTATTTGAACCTTGACCGTATAGATATTCGTATACTGGGTTTATTGCAATCCGATGCCAAGCTATCCAATATCAAACTGGCTGAACTGGTCAATTTGTCGCCTACAGCAGCCTTGGCGCGTGTACAAAAGCTGACCCGGGAAGGTTTTATTGTGGGCTATGAAGCGCGCCTCAATCCAGTCATGTTGAATAATGGTTTTGTGGTCTTTGTTGAAATTTTATTGGATAAAACCACGCCGAATGTTTTAGATGAATTTTCCCATGCTGTGCGGCAGATTCCTGAAATTATCGAGTGTCATATGATCAGTGGCGGGTTTGATTTCGTGGTAAAAATCCGCTGTGCCAATATGGATGAGTTCCGGAAAATCTCTGGTCAGATCTTGTGGCAATTGCCCGGAATTAAAGAAACGCGCAGTTATCCGGTGATGGAAGTGATTAAAGAAAGTCAGCAGATCCATCTGAAAATGCCGGGAAAAGCCAAGTAATTTTCAAGAACTTCATTTGTGAATCTAAGAAACATAAAAGGGACGATTAAGTCCCTTTTATGTGCAAGAAAAAAGGTGATTATTTTTTCATTTCTGCCATTTCTTTTTGATACTCGGCTTTAGCCATTTCAAAGCGTTTGACCACATCAGCACTCGGTGCTTTATCCAGCAGGCTGACGATGATAATGCTGAGGGTGGCCAGAATAAAGCCTGGAATGATCTCATACAGACCGGTATCACCCATATAATTTTTCCAGACAATTACAGTCATGGCACCAACCACCATACCCACAATTGCGCCGTTGAGGGTCATTCGTTTCCAGAATAGCGACAAGATAATCAGCGGGCCAAATGCAGCACCAAAGCCCGCCCAGGCATAAGCCACCAGACCCAAAACCTTACTGTTCGGATTAATCGCCAGTGAAATGGCAATTAGGGCAATCACCAAGACCATGCCGCGACCGACCCAGATCAGTTCTTTTTGTGAAGCATTTTTACGCAGGAAACTCTTATATAAATCTTCGGTCAGGGTGGTTGAGCAGACCAGAAGCTGACAGCTCAAGGTGCTCATAATTGCCGCCAAGATAGCAGCCAGAATGATTCCGGCAATCCATGGATTAAACAGGATTTTGGTCAACTCCATAAATACCGTTTCAGGGTTTTGATTCACCACCGAAGCCAATGCGGGATTGACACTGAAGTAGGCAATACCGATATAACCGGCAGCCACTGCACCGCCTAGGCATAGAATCATCCAGGTCATGCCAATACGGCGTGCAGCAGGAATGGTTTTGACCGAATCTGCTGCCATAAAACGCACCAGAATATGCGGCTGACCAAAATAACCCAAGCCCCAAGCCAGACTGGAAATAATCGCAACGGTGCTTAAACCTTCAAGCATGCTTGAAGCATGTGGGCGAGCCGATTCAAGGATGACACTCACTTGCTGGCTGTTGTCGCCCAGAGCCAAGAAGGTAATGATCGGAGTCAGCAATAAGGCAAAAATCATCAAACCGGCTTGGAATGTATCTGTCCAGCTGATCGCCAAAAAGCCACCAATACAAACATAAAGAATCGTCGCCATCGCACCAATCACAAGCGCTGTGGTGTAATCCCAGCCAAACAGGCTTTCAAACAGTCGTGCACCTGCGACCATGCCTGAGGCACAATAAATTGCAAAGAACACCAGAATCACCAAGGCAGACAAGACCCGTAAAATACGTTTACGATCGGAAAAACGGCTAGTGAAATAATCCGGCAAGGTTAGAGCATTGTTCTGATATTCAGTATGGGCGCGCAGTCGACCTGCCACGAGTAACCAGTTCAGCCATGCACCGATAATCAAACCGATCGCAATCCAGACTTCTGACAGACCAGACAAGTAAATGGCTCCTGGAAGACCCATCAACAGCCAGCCACTCATATCCGATGCGCCCGCCGAAAGTGCAGTGACGACACTGCCCAGACTCCGTCCACCTAGAATATATTCGTCAAAATTGGAGGTGGCACGATAAGCATATAAACCGATTGCAATCATGGCGATAATATAAAACATGAAAGTAATCAGGGTGGGGTTTAAAGAAGTCATGGGCAGGTCATCCTGTAAATATGGAAATCATCGTCCAAGATGATTTTTTGTACTGAGATTGCAAGGAGGTGATTCAAGCATGGTTTAAAAATTACACTCTGTAACAATTACACAGCTTTTATGTATACCTATTGTAAATAGAGTAGTAATTCACTGAAATTGAATTAGGAATAACTTGAGCGGATAAAAGGCAATACGACGTCGAATTCAGGGGAAAAGTGGAAATTTTGAATAAATAATGAAAATATTTGAATCTTAGCCAATTGCTTACACAATCTTACAAAACTCACAGCTTTAGCGTATTGGTAATAAATCGTAGCAAATCTAGGTTAAAGTCTTCCTATTAGGCCTGTATTTGTTTGCTCATATTAATGTCACACCAAATACGGTGCATCGCCAAGAGTATTTTTTAGTGGACAATATGCTTCAAATCGAACCGACCCGCATTGAACGTGATTTATTGGGGGAAAAACAAATCCCGTTGCATAGCTATTATGGGATTCATACCTTACGTGCCATCGAAAATTTTAAGATTTCTGGATTGGCGGTGGGGCAACAAACGCACTTTATTCGTGCTTTGGCCCAAGTGAAAAAAGCTTCGGCACAAGCCAATCTGCACTTTCAAAAATTGTCCGAGCAGACCAGTACTGCCATTCAGAAAGCTTGTGATGAATTGATTCAGCATCCGGAAGCGTGGCAAACGGCATTTCCACTCGATCCTTATCAGGGCGGTGCCGGAACCTCCATCAATATGAATGCCAATGAGGTGATTGCCAATATTGCCCTAGAAATGTCGGGCCATCAGAAAGGTGATTATCACATTCTGCATCCGAATGATCACGTCAATACCTCGCAATCGACCAATGATGTCTATCCAACGGCTTTGCGTCTGGCGACCTATAGCAGTCTGGATGAGTTATTGAGCGTGCTTAAAGCATTGATTGACTGTATCGATCATAAAGCTGCCGAATTTGAATATGTCA
The DNA here is from genome assembly GCF_048957595.1 of Acinetobacter sp. AS5. Lineage (NCBI taxonomy): Bacteria > Pseudomonadati > Pseudomonadota > Gammaproteobacteria > Moraxellales > Moraxellaceae > Acinetobacter > Acinetobacter sp. AS5. Next base: position 98,127 of record NZ_JARDAL010000002.1, read on the forward strand.
TCAAGATGGGACGTACCCAGTTACAAGATGCCGTGCCGATGACCATGGAACAGGAATTCCGGGCATTTGCCACCTTATTAAAAGAAGACCTGAAGCTGATTGGACAGATGCGACAGTTATTGCTGGAAGTCAATTTAGGCGCCACCGCCATTGGGACCGGGGTGAATACACCGCCGGGCTATGCCAAGCGGGTGGTGGAAATCTTGGCGCACCTGACAGGTTTACCTTTAAAAGGTGCAGCAGATTATGTCGAGGCGACCAGCGATTGTGGCGTCTTTATTATCTTGTCGAGCAGTTTAAAACGTCTGGCAGTGAAATTGTCCAAAATCTGTAATGACTTGCGCTTGCTCAGCTCGGGGCCGCGTACAGGGTTAGCTGAAATTCGCTTACCTGAGTTACAGGCAGGTTCTTCGATCATGCCGGCAAAAATCAATCCGGTAATTCCAGAAGTTGTGAATCAGATTGCATTCCGGGTGATTGGTAATGACTTAACCATTACTATGGCTGCGGAAGCCGGGCAGTTACAATTGAATGTCATGGAACCTGTGATTGCCGTGGCGATGAATGAATCAATTCAATTATTGACCCAAGGCATGCAAACCCTGAATCAGAAATGTATTGCTGGTATTCAGGCCAATGAACAGATTTGCTTAAGTTCCGTCATGCGCAGTGTCGGGATTGTGACCTTGCTTGAACCGATTCTGGGACATGCCAAGTGTGATGAAATCGGCAAACAATGTATGTGGGAAAATAAAACCGTGCCACAGGTGGTATTAGAGTTAGGCTTATTGAGTGAAGCGCAATTAGAAGAGATTTTTGCATTTGAAAATCTGGTGTCTGAAATACCTGTAGCAGAGAGTCAGCTCGAACAGGTTTCTTGATAGCATAAATTGTCTTGAAACAGCTCAAATCAACTGATCGTTGTGATTTTGACAATTTGCCTCAAGTTCGATATGTGGATTTGAGGCATTTTCATCTAGACTAGGGTCTGAACTTTATTTGGCTGGGTAAATGGCGATGTTTGATAAAATCAGTGCATTATTTAAAACTAATAAACCGACTGCTGCACAGCTATATTTAGACGAGCAGAATATCCAGCATGTCGAAGGCACAGGTTATATCGTGGATGGCATTGATTTAAATCAGGAACTGACCACACGCTTAGAATATTTGTCCAATCGCCGTCTAAAACAGTTTGATGATTTAAAAGCTTTATACGACACCGCGATGCTGATCAATGAAAAGATTGATCTGGAAATTGCCCATCAGCGTTTTAATGTGACTTTGGGAAATACCGAAGAGAACCTGCTGCAATTTAAAATGATCCTCAAGAAGTTAAATGATTATTATCGTAACTTTCTGCGAGAGAAAAAATAAGTGTTAAAAGTGGCTTGAAATCGAAGCGTATGGATGTGGCAAGACTGCATAAAAATAACAAAATATCCTGAGATCATCGTGCTAGTATAAGCCTCAGGTTATTTAGACTTTAAAGCTATATCCATGTTCCAACAAGAAATTTCCCAACTCAATTTACCACAACTCAAAGCAGGCGAGAAACGCTGGTTAGGCAATCTGCAAGGTTCCTCGACGGCATTGTTGCTCAAAGAAATCGTGCAGCAGCAATCGCGTTTATTTATCGTGATTGCACGTAATAATCAGCATTTGGGTCAACTGGAAAGTGAACTGGAATTTTATGGGGTTAAACCCACGATTTTTCCAGATTGGGAAATCTTGCCTTATGACCGTCTCTCCCCCCATCAGGATATTGTCTCGGAACGTCTGGCAATCTTATCCAATATGCCAAAAACTGGCGTACTGTTGCTGTCCGCCTCAACTTTGGCACAACGTGTGGCGCCGACCTCATGGATTCTGGGTGAGCATTTCGATATTCATGTCGGTCAGAAATTTGATCTGGAACAACAAAAGAAAAAGTTGATTCAGGCCGGTTATCATCTGGTCGATACCGTCTATGATCCAGGTGAATTCGCGGTACGCGGCAGTATCATGGATATCTACGCATCGGGACAGGAAGCACCGATTCGGATTGACCTGTTTGATGATGAAATTGAAAGCCTGAAATTTTTCGATGCCGAAACTCAGCGCACCACGCAAAGTTTGCAGCAGTTTACCGTATTGCCGGCACAGGAATTTCCGCTCAAGGAAGGTCGTGCCACTTTCCGTGACCGCTATGCCGAATTTTTCCCGACCGCGAATCCAAAGAAAAACCCGATCTATCAGGATGTGATGGATGGCATAGTCTCGCCGGGAATCGAGTTTTATTTGCCCTTGTTTTTCAGCGCGGAAGCCATGCAAGGCCAAAGTTCACTGATTTCGTACCTACCGAAGAATGGCATTGTCATTACAGATAAGGCTCTGGACGAAAGTCTCAGCCAGTTTTGGCAAGATGTGGTGCGCCGTTATGAAGATCGTCGCCACAATGTCGACCAACCGATCATGCCGCCTGAAAGCCTGTTTTTTCAGACCAATCAGGTGCTGGAGCAGCTGAACCAGTTTGCACGCATCATTGCCGCACAAACATCTTTTGATCAAAAAGCTGGGGTATTGAATCTTGATACCCAGTTGCCACCGCGTCTGCCCGTAGATCCGAAACGTGAAAAACCGTTTCATGAAATCAAAAAATATATTGATCAGGCTAATCATCCGGTATTGCTAGTGGCTGAAAGTGCTGGACGCCGGGAAAGTCTTAAAGATGCCTTAAGGCCAAGTCTGGGTGATATCCCCACGGTTGAAAATTTTGATAGTTTTATTCAATCTCTGTATGCAATTGCCATTACCAATGCGCCTTTAGAGCGTGGTCTGGTATTGACCGATCGTGTCAGCGTAATTTCTGAAAATCAGCTGTATGAACATCGCGTGGTACAGCGCCGTCGCAAACGTCAACAGGAAGTTTCCGAAGAGTTTCTGATCCGAAGTCTAACTGAGCTGACCATGGGCGCGCCTGTGGTACATATCGATTATGGGGTCGGACGTTATGCCGGTCTGGTCACCCTAAGTATTGATGATCAGGATCACGAATTTTTGCAGCTGGATTATGCGGATGCCGCCAAAGTCTATGTGCCGGTGACCAATCTACACTTAATCAGCCGGTACAGTGGTGGTGATCCGGATCTGGCACCTTTGCATAAACTGGGTACGGACGCATGGAATAAAGCCAAACGTAAAGCGCTGGAACAGATTCACGATGTCGCGGCCGAATTGCTGCATATTCAGGCACGGCGTTCTTCCAAGCCCGGGATCAGTTTTGAAATCGATCAAAGCCTGTATATGCAATTTGCCAGTGGCTTTGCCTATGAAGAAACACTGGATCAGGCCAATGCGATTGAAGCGACGTTGCATGACATGCAGCAGGCCAAGCCGATGGATCGTCTGGTGTGTGGTGATGTCGGGTTTGGTAAAACAGAAGTCGCAATGCGTGCCGCATTTGTTGCAGTACAGAATAACCGGCAGGTGGCGATTCTGGTACCGACCACTTTGCTGGCACAGCAGCATTATGATTCATTCAAAGACCGCTTCGCCGACTGGCCAGTCCGGATTGAAGTGCTGTCACGTTTCGGCTCTTCCAAAGCACATACCAAGACCATTGACGACCTGATTGAAGGTAAAGTCGATATTGTGATTGGTACACATAAGATTTTGCAGGAAAATGTTCAGTTTAAGAATCTTGGCTTGATGATTGTCGATGAAGAGCATCGTTTCGGGGTGCGCGACAAGGAACGAATCAAGGCGATGCGTGCCGATGTCGACATGCTGACACTGACTGCAACTCCAATTCCACGGACACTGAATATGGCCTTTAGTGGCATGCGTGATCTGTCGATTATCGCCACACCGCCGGCACGCCGTCTTGCGGTGAAAACCTTTGTGCAGGAACATACCGATGACACCATTAAAGAAGCGATTCTGCGTGAATTGCTGCGCGGTGGTCAGGTTTATTTTCTGCATAATGAAGTTGATACAATCGATCGTGCCGCCGAGCATATCCGTAAACTGGTGCCGGAAGCGCGGGTGATTGTGGCCCACGGGCAGATGCGTGAACGTGAACTGGAGCAGGTGATGCAGCAGTTCTATCACAAGGAATACAATGTTCTGGTATGTTCGACCATTATTGAAACCGGGATTGATGTTCCGAATGCCAATACCATTCTGATTGAACGTGCTGACAAGCTGGGCCTGGCACAATTACATCAGCTACGCGGACGTGTAGGACGCTCACACCATCAGGCTTATGCCTACTTAATGGTGCCGTCTTTAAAAGCCTTAAAAGGTGATGCAGAAAAACGTCTGGATGCCATTCAGCGTGCTTCGACCTTGGGTGCCGGTTTTATGCTGGCAACCGAAGATCTGGAAATTCGCGGCGCAGGTGAGTTACTAGGTGAGCAGCAGAGTGGTTCGATGCAGGCTATTGGTTATAGCCTGTATATGGAAATGCTGGAAAAAGCCACCAAAGCCATTCAAAAAGGCAAAACGCCAAACTTCGATGCACCATTGTCATTGACTGCCGAAATTACCCTGCATATGCCAGCGTTGATTCCAGATGAATATCTGGGTGATGTGCATCAACGTCTGTTGTTCTATAAACGCATCAGTAATACTGATACCCAGGAAAAACTGGACAATATCCGGATGGAATTGATCGATCGTTTTGGTATACCGCCGCAACCGGTCAAACAGCTCTTTGCTGTACATCAGATTCGATTGAAAGCCGAGCAGCTTGGTATTACTAAAATTGATATCAGCAGTCAGGGTGGGCATATTGAATTTGCACCGGATACTCCGGTTCAAGCCATGACGATTATCCAGATGATGCAGAAACATCCGACCTATTTCCGGATGGATGGCGGTCAACGTCTAAAAGTCATGGTCATGCTGGAAGACTATCAAAAGCGGATTCAGTTTATACAGGATTTACTGGACAGTCTGCTTAAAGAATTGCACTGATTTTATTCGATTAAATCAGCCTGAAAATTCAGTTTGGATTTCATTTTCCAATGAAGTTTGCAGGAACAACAGGCTTGATTTTTTTAATGAATTGTTTACAGTAATTGTTGTGATGTGCTTCGCAACAAATCATGAGAATTTGTCTTTAAACACATTGCTTTCAATATTCAGCTTCAGTTGGATATGTTAGTATTAGCCATCATTCTAATTTTGCATCATTTATAAAGATATGTTTAGTTTGCATCCACAACTTGCTCAAGATACGTTTTTTGTAGGCGACTTTCCTTTGTCAACATGTCGTTTGATGAATGATATGCAATTTCCCTGGCTCATTCTGATTCCACGTGTGCCGGGTGTCTCTGAATTATATGAATTGAGTCAAGCTGACCAAGAGCAGTTTTTAAGAGAGTCAAGCTGGTTATCAAGCCAGCTGGCACGTGTTTTCCGTGCAGATAAAATGAATGTAGCAGCGCTGGGTAATATGGTGCCGCAATTGCATTTTCATCATGTAGTTCGTTATCAGAACGACGTTGCATGGCCGAAGCCTGTTTGGGGTACACCTGCTGTTCCTTATAGCAGTGAAGTATTGGCACATATGCGTCAAACCTTAATGCTGGCTTTACGTGGTCAGGGCGACATGCCATTTGACTGGCGCATGGACTAATCAGCCAAGGCATTCCGAGAACCATGAACAGTTGCGGACTTCAGGGAGGGAGTGAGTGCAATTAGACGACTGGATTCAAAAAGAACCCCATCAGTTTGAGTATTTCCATCGCATGATGGGATACATCATGCTGTCTGTGGTTCTGGTCGTCTTTCATTACACTGAACCAGATACCCAGTATCAGCTTTTTGTTCCATTTTTTTTGTTTCTGGTTTTGCTAATTACACCGAAACTATCTCGCTGGCTGATCTATCGTCATGATTATCACATCCGGCGTAATATTCTTTTCCTGATTGATGTCATTGTCATTTCGGTGGTTTTGGCGGCCGTGCATCTGGACTTGGTCTTGTCCTTGCTGGGTCTGGTCGCAGTGCTCTATACCGCGATCAGCAATAAAATTTCATTTATGATGGCATCTCTAGCCAGCCTGATCGGGATTACGCTTTTTTATCTGGCCAATATTCTGGTCTTTGGGTTTAATAATTATTTCGAACCGACCAGCAGTGAGTTGACCGTTTTAGGCTTTATCTGTCTGATTACCTATTTTGGTGTCGGAAGTTTTTATCAAAGTGGTCGTGTGCAATACATGACCCAGAAAAAAGACCATTATTTCGAACAGATGAACCGTTATATGGAATTTGCCAATCAGCTGAGTCGCTATGCGCCCGTGCAGTTATGGCAATCCATTATGAAAGGTGAATCTGAAGCCAAAATTGAATATAAACGTAAAAAGTTGACGATCTTTTTCTCTGATATTCAAGGCTTTACAGAGCTATCTGAAACTCTGATTCCAGATGATTTAGCATTCCTGTTGAATGACTATCTTCGGCATATGACCGAAATCGCTAAAAATTATGAAGCGACTGTCGATAAATTCATGGGTGATGCCATCCTGATTTTCTTTGGTGATCCGAACTCCGAAGGTGTGGAACAGGATGCTAAGAACTGTATGGAAATGGCATTGGCGATGCGTCAGCAAATGAAATTGCTGCGGGAACGCTGGATTAAAATGGGTTATCCGCCACTGCATATCCGCATGGGGATTTCAACCGGTTATTGCCACGTAGGGAATTATGGGGCTACGCATCGTATGGCTTATACCATTGTAGGACGTGATGCCAATCTGGCAGCGCGTTTGCAAAGTGCAGCGGAAGTCGATGAAATCCTGATTTCGGAAGATACTCATAATCTGATCAAAGATGATTATCTTTGTGCACCGAAAAAGCCGATATTCTTGAAAGGCATTAAAGCACATGTAAGAACCTGGCAGGTCATGGAAAAATATGCGTCTCAGAAAGTCGAGTATCAGCGCTGGTTCGATTATGAATATAAGGGCTTTCATTTATTGCTGAATCTGGATGAAGTGCAAAACTTTGAATATCCTGAGCTGATTCATGTACTAGAAAAAATGATTAAACGCATTGAAACTCAGCAGAAAATGACCAATTCACAAGGTATTGTCAAATTGAAGCTTGAGGATGAAGTAATTGAACACATTTAAAGTTCATGTAAATTTACTTTAATTGTTTCTTATAAAGAGAAAAAACCACGCATGAGCGTGGTTTTTTATTTTAGCCTGCAACGAAAATCTTAGTGATTTTCTGACGCATGGTTAATGGTGTATTTTGGAATTTCAATTTCCAGATCTTCATCGTCCAGTTTAACCTGACAAGAAAGACGTGAATCAGGTTCTAAACCCCAGGCACGATCGAGTAAGTCAGCTTCAACATCATCCATTTCTTCCAGGCTGTCAAAACCTTTGCGTACCACTACATGGCAGGTGGTACACGCTGCTGACATATCGCAAGCATGTTCGATTTTAATGCCATTTTTTAGCAGGCTTTCGCAAAGATTGGCATTTTGTTCGACTTCAAACTCAGCACCTTCGGGGCAAATCTGCGCATGTGGAAGAACTTTAATACGTGGCATAGTCGTTACCTTAAATTAGTTTGAGTTTGACCAGTCGTCGAGTTTAGTGCCCTTAAGAGCTGCATCAATATGTTGATTCATACGTGCTGCTGCAAAAGCATCACTATGTATTTTAAGCTGTTCAACGGCAGATTCAATCGCTTTGATATCTGAACCCTGAAGCTGAGTTTCAAGTTGTGCTTGCGCAGTTTGCAGTGCTGCAAGTTGATCTTCAGTCAACAGACCGGCATCCGCTTGGAGTGCCTGAACCAGTGCTTCCAGCTCACGCTGTGCTTCCACTTTGGTTTCATTCAAATGACGAAGATTCTTATCTTCTTCAGCGAACTTATAACCGTCTAGCAACAGACGTTCAGTATCTTCACCCGATAAACCATAAGATGGTTTGATATCGATTTGAGCCGTCACGCCAGAGGTGGTTTCTTTGGCAGATACAGTCAGCAAGCCATCTGCATCGACCTGGAACGTCACTTCAATACGTGCCTGACCGGCAGTCATTGGTGGAATGCCATGCAGGACAAAACGCCCTAAACTACGGCAATGCTCAACCAGATCACGTTCACCTTGAACCACATGAATCAACATGGCAGTCTGGCCATCTTGATAAGTCGTAAATTCCTGACGACGAGCGACTGGAATCGCAGTATTACGCGAAATTAATCGTTCAACCAGTCCGCCCATGGTTTCAAGACCAAGAGACAGAGGCGTCACGTCTAATAGTAATGAGCCATCAGTTGAGTTGCCAATCAATTGGTTCGCAGTAATTGATGCGCCAATCGCAACCACTTCATCCGGATTAATAGTGCATAGTGGTTCTTGATTGAATACTTCACGCACGGCTTTTTGTACTGCATAAGAACGGGTTGAGCCACCGACCAAAACGACATTTTGAATGTCATCCAGTTCAAGCTTGGCATCACGCATCACACGCTTACATACGCTGATGGTCTTATCCAAAGCAACTTTAATGATCTCTTCAAATGTCGGACGGTCAAGCGTCAATACCTGATCAAGCAATTTGAGTTGAACTGAATCTGCATCAGACAAAGCTTCTTTGGCTTTACGTGCTGCAACCACAAAATGTGCATATTCTGCATCATTCAAGGTGTCAATATTCAGTTGTTTCTTGGCCCATTTCAGGATCAAACGATCTAGGTCATCACCACCGAGGGCAGTGTGGCCACCGGTTGCCAGAACTTCAAACACACCTTGACTAAAACGCAGAATCGAAACGTCAAAGGTACCACCACCCAAGTCGTAGATCACATAGTTGCGATCTGTACTTAGATTGCTTTCCTGATCGAGACCATAAGCAACAGCAGCAGCGGTTGGCTCATTCAACAAACGTAAAACATTCAAGCCAGCAAGTTGAGCAGCATCACGGGTTGCCTGACGCTGTGCTTCATCAAAGTAGGCCGGAACAGTAATAACGGCACCATTGACCGGATTTTGCAGACTGGCTTCAGCGCGGTCTTTCAACTGCTTTAAAATTTCTGCAGAAATCTCAACCGGCGTCTTACGGCCTTGTGCGGTTTCAAAAGCCGGCATTTCATTCGCTTCACCAACCAACGCATAAGGATGCTGGAATTTGATGTCAGCTTTCGAGCGACCCATAAAACGTTTTACAGAAACGATGGTGTTTTTAGGGTCAGTAGTAATGAAAGGCGCAGCTTCATTGCCGTATTGAGTCTGTTGTTCTGCATAATGCACGATAGAAGGAAGTAGCACACGACCTTGTTCGTCATTAAGTACTTTGGCTTTACCTGAAAGAACCGTGGCAACCAAAGAGTGGGTGGTGCCTAAATCGATACCAATCGCAATGCGGTGTTCATGTGGTGCACTTGATTGACCTGGTTCTGCAATTTGCAAGAGAGCCATAGTGTTACATCCTTTGCACGTTAAATATTAAATACTAAAAATTAGAAATCATCATCAAGATCAAAGCTGTCATCGTCCAGGAAGCGGTCTTCCGCTTTGTCGATATCGGCCATGACTTTAACGAAGAAGCGTAGTTTGCGCACTGTATCGCGTGCTTCGGCCCAGTCTTCATCCGCATAATCAATTTTGAACTCGCGAACCAAGCCCTCAATCCATTGCTGGACTTCGACTTTCAGTGAAGTTAAATCTTCAGCAGAAGTTGCATCGTCAAGTTGTTCACGAATTTCCAGAGCGTCCTGCAAGAATTCAAAATCACTGATCGACTGATCTAAGTGATAATCCTGTTTCTTGAGAGACAGTAAATACGCTGCACGGCTATCGACCGCTGACAAGGTTTTAAATGCCTGATTGATATCACTTGATTTAATCAGAGCCTGATCTTTGTCTTCAGCTTTATCTGGGTGATATTGTTGCTGCAACTTTAAAAATTCAGTCTTTAAAGCCGCTAAATCAATATCGAGTGCTACAGGAAGGTTGAACAACTCAAAATGATTCATGGGAGATGGGATCCGCGATTAATGTGCAAAAGTAACTGTATAAATGCAATTAAAACAGTGTGAAACACACTGTTTTAATGTCAAAAAGAGAATAACTGCCGGGTTTATACAGTGAAGGATTCACCACAACCGCATTCGCCTTTTTTGTTGGGGTTGTTAAATTCGAAGCCTTCGTTCAAGCCGTTTTTAACATAGTCCATCTCCATACCTTCAAGATAAACCAGGCTTTTCGGGTCAACGAATACTTTAACCCCAAACTGCTCAAAGGCTTGGTCATGTGTATCGACTTCATCGACGAACTCGAGCACATAGGCCAGACCAGAACAGCCTGAAGTTTTCACACCAACGCGAATGCCTTCACCCTTACCGCGATTTTTTAAATAATTGCTGATATGAGTTGCAGCATTTTCAGTTAAATGGATCATGAAAACTCCGTTAAAATTTCAAAACGTGGAACAATTAAGCTTTAACTTTCTTGCTACGGTAGTCTTCTACAGCTGCTTTGATTGCATCTTCAGCAAGAACAGAGCAGTGTACTTTTACTGGTGGAAGTGCAAGTTCAGTTGCAATATCAATGTTCTTGATCGCTTGAGCTTGATCCAAAGTTTTACCTTTGAGCCATTCGGTCACAAGTGAACTTGATGCAATGGCAGAACCACAACCATAAGTTTTGAAACGTGCTTCTTCAATCACGCCTTCATCGTTTACCTGAATCTGTAAACGCATCACGTCACCACATGCTGGCGCACCAACCATACCAGTACCAACGTTTTCAGCATTTTTATCTAAAACGCCAACATTACGAGGGTTTTCGTAATGATCAATTACTTTTTCGCTATAAGCCATGTTGCTTCTCCAAACCTCGGGGTCAGCCTCAGTATTAAATATGGGGGTAAAAAAACTTTTCTCAATGAGATAGCAACGGATTTGTCACTATCTCAGAATGAAAATTAGTGCTCAGCCCACTCAACTTTAGAAAGGTCAATACCTTCCTTATACATATCCCAAAGCGGAGAAAGTTCACGTAACTTCTCAACAGCAGCTTTAGTGATAGTCAATACGTGATCGATATCTTCTTCAGTGGTGTATTTACCGAAGCTGAAGCGGATCGAACTGTGTGCAAGTTCGTCTGAAAGACCCAATGCACGAAGTACATAAGATGGTTCAAGTGTTGCAGATGTACATGCCGAACCTGAAGATACCGCAGCATCTTTCAATGCCATCATCAATGATTCGCCTTCAACGAAGTTGAAGCTAATATTCAGGTAGTTCGCTACGTTTTGTGTTGGATGGCCGTTCAGGAACACTTGTTCAAGACCTTGTAAACCATTCCACAGCTTGTCGCGAAGTACACGTAAACGAGTCTGTTCAGCTTCCAAGTTTTTGCCTGCAAGTTCAAACGCTTCACCCATACCTACAATCTGGTGAGTCGCAAGGGTACCTGAACGCATACCACGTTCATGGCCGCCACCATGCATTTCAGCTTTAAGGCGTACACGCGGGCTACGACGTACAAACAGTGCGCCAATACCTTTAGGGCCATAGATCTTATGCGCAGAGAAGCTCATCAAATCTACTTTTAAAGTTGAAAGATCAATTTCAACTTTACCCGCTGCCTGAGCTGCATCGACATGGAAGAAAATCTTGTTGGCGCGAGTGATTTCACCAATCGCTGCAACATCAGTCACAGTACCGATTTCATTGTTTACCATCATCAGGGAAACAAGAATTGTGTCTGGACGGATCGCTGCCTGTACCATTTCAGGCGTAATTAAACCGGTTTGAGGTTGAGGCTCAATATAGGTAATTTCAAAACCTTCAGACTCAAGCTCACGACAGGTATCTAAAACTGCCTTATGTTCGATTTTAGAGGTAACGATATGTTTACCTTTAGATGCATAGAAATGAGCCACACCTTTAAGCGCAAGGTTGTCTGACTCGGTTGCACCTGAAGTCCATACGATTTCACGTGGATCAGCTTTAATTAAATTCGCAACTTGTTCACGTGCATATTCAACTTTTTCTTCTGCTTGCCAACCATACGCGTGTGAACGAGATGCCGCATTACCAAAGGTACCATCGAATGTTAAGCATTCCATCATACGTTCAGCAACCTGAGGATCTACAGGAGTTGTAGCTGCATAATCAAGATAAATCGGACGTTTCATGTCAAATACCTGTAACCGATAAAAGGGCTGAATCTAAAGGTGCTGATTTTTGGCGTAATGACACAGTCTGGACGTTGTCACGTGCAACCAGATCAGCAAGCGAGATTTTTTCTAAATAATCGGCAATGTGATGGGAGAGTTCCTGCCATAAATCATGAGTCAAGCACATCGCGCCATTCTGGCAATTGCCTTTATGGTCACAGCGAGTCGCATCAACTGTTTCGTTTACAGCTTCAATAATTGCTAACACAGTAATTTCATCTGCATTACGTGCTAAATGGTAACCACCATTTGCGCCACGAACACTAGAAACTAAACCATGACGCTTGAGCTTCGCAAATAACTGCTCAAGATAAGCAACAGAAATAGTTTGACGTGCTGCAATTTCAGCGAGCGTTATCGTTTTTTCAGAAGGCTGCAAAGCTAGATCAAGTAGAGCAGTCACAGCGTAGCGACCGCGAGTGGTTAGGCGCATGATTCGATACACATGGTTAGACTAGATGTGTAGATTTTATGAATCCCGACTAAATTAGTCAAGTTATTTTTAGTAGACCTTAGTGGGATTTAATTTTTGGAGAATGAAAGATTTACATGCTCAGCCAATTATACACTAATAACATAATCAAAAGTACGCTGCTCAGGCCAAAAATGATATTAATACGCTTTTGACGGCGTTCGATCCGTTTCAGGCGGTTTTTATACTGTTTGACTTCCACTTGCAGGGTATTGATCTTGGAGCGCTGTTCTTCAATTTTCTTTAAAAGCGGTGCAATACGCTTTTTAGAAGCAATAATTTCCGCTTCATCCGTCGGCGCATCAGACAGCCAGTGTTTCCAGTCGGCTAGTACTTTTGGCAAGCTGAATACGGTTAACAGATCACGAAACTCATCTTTTAAAACCTGATTGCCATCAATGCGCATGCTGCGAATGCTACGACGATTGCCAAAAATGAAAATTTTAATCAGATCGGGAAGTGTAGTGCGCACATCCAGGTCGACAATGCGGCCCGGTGCTTTGTGGTCAAATAATAGTCCATTGGGGGTGAATTGCACATAAAAGTCGAAATATGGAATATAGCTATTGATTTTAATCGAGATGTTTTTATCTACAAACTTTTTGGCCTGTAATGCAACGACACGATCATGCTTGAGAATGAAAGTAAATATTGTCTCTAAAACAATTAACGTCATCGTAAGCAACAAATGCGGTTGATTTTGACTTTGTTGCGATTCGCTCATATACAACCAATCCTTACCTGAAATATAAAGTGAAAAAGCTTCCTGCTTGTGAAGAGATTTCAGGGTTAAATCAAATTAGACTTGAAATAAATTGCTTTGTAGAACAGTTTATCAAATCTATCAAGTACTAAATTTGCTATTATGCAGTGGTTTTGTAGAATAATTTATAATAATTGCGCAGAAAACAAACAGGAGCCGTGCACATGGACAAGTCAAAAACAGCACAAGACTCAGCTGAAGCTTCGAATGAGAAAATGCTGAAACCCAAGTCTAAATCTGCCTCGGAGCGCAAATCGGTTCTTGATTTTCGTAAATACACCAAACAGATCTGGTTGGCTGGACTTGGGGCATTTTCACGTGCAGAAGAGGAAGGCAATAAACTGTTTGACTCGCTGGTCAAGGTCGGGGAAGAACTTGAATCTAAAACTGCAGATATTGCCGATCAAACTGTAGAGAAGGTTTCAGAAAAAGCCAAAGAGTCGGTCACAGACACCAAAGACAAAGTGGAAAAATTAATCGACAACTCTGTTCATCACTCATTGAATCGTATAGGATTAGTCACACTGAAGGATGTACAGTATTTGGAACGTTTAATTCTCCAGTTGCATGCCAAGGTTGATCAGTTGACTGCGGAACAAGAAAAAATGAAAGAAGAATTGCCGAAAAAACTTAAATAAAATGACTTTATTTATTATTCAATGTTTTTTTCGCATATTTTTTGAAAAAAAAGAGGTTCTTAAGTATTGCGTTTATACCTAAAGCATTGCTATAAAGGCGTTATGGCATGTTAAACCAATTCTTGAACCTTAAATAAACGATATTAAGAGGACGTAATCTTCATGAATAAATCAGAATTAATTGATGCAATTGCAGAAAAAGGGGGATTATCTAAGGCTGACGCAGGTAAAGCTTTAGATGCTACAATTGCTTCTGTTACTGAAGCTTTAAAATCGGGTGATACAGTAACTTTAGTGGGTTTTGGTACTTTCGGTGTGAAAGAACGCGCTGCACGTACTGGCCGTAACCCACAAACTGGTGCTACTCTTGAGATCAAAGCAAGCAAAGTACCTAGCTTCAAAGCAGGTAAAGGCTTAAAAGACGCTGTAGCTTAAGCTTACCCAGCGACGAAACGCGCCTTCTTTGGCGCGTTTTTTATTGATAAATTTAATTGTGATGATTAACACATTCATTCAATGGGTATTTTCGGTTAAAATCCTTTGCAAATAAAATATTGGAATACTTATGGAAGCTTTTCGTAAAGTTATTAAGGGTTGGTTGGGCAAAGTCTTGCTCGTTCTGTTTTTGACCCCGTTAGCACTTGTAGGTATTGAAGGATATTTTAGCAGCGGAAACTCTGATGCGGCAAAATCAGTGAACGGGACTGAAATATCTCAAAAAGAATTAGAGTCACTGACCAAATCATTTAAAGAACAATATCTCAGTTATGCCAATGGGGATGAAACTTTACTGAATCAAAGCTTCATTGACCAGAAAGCCATGGATACTCTGGTTGCACGTACTTTATTGCTGCAACAGGCTGAAGAATTAGGGATCAGTCTGAGTGACCAGCAAATTGAACAGATGATTGCTCAGCAGCCTACTTTCCAGCAAGATGGCAAGTTCTCGAATGCTTTATATGAAAATTATCTAAAATCAATTGGCATGACCAATCGCGCTTTGATTGAAAGTTTACGTAAAGATCATGCGCTGAAGATGCTGTCATCGACTTTCCTGGATTATCCACTGGTAAGCCCAGTCGAAATGCAGCAGATTGCCGATTTACAAACTGAACAACGTCATATTCATATTTCCAGCATTAATCTGGACAGCTATAAAAAAGATGTCAAAGTGACGGATGCAGATATTGCTGCTTATTATGAAAAACACAAAACGCTATTTAAACAGCCGACCAGTGTAGATGTCGACTATGTGGTGTTAAAGCCAAGCGATATTCAGGTGGAGAGTTTAGCGGTTACAGAGGCTGAGCTTCAGGAAGCCTATACCGCCTTTGTTGCAACACAAAAACAGACAGTTAAACCAGATGTGAAGCATATTTTAATTACGGCGGACAGTCGTAGTGATGCTGAAGCAAAAAAACTGGCGACCGATATTGCAGCCAAAATTAAAGCCGGTACTACTTTTGCTCAGGCAGCAGCACAATATTCTGAAGACCCTGAATCTAAGTCTAAAGGTGGCGCGCTTGCCGTTTATGAAGAAGGTGTATTTGGTACTGCATTTGATCAGACGGTTAGTTCTTTAAAATCGGGTCAGGTGTCTGCACCAGTGAAAACAGATTATGGTTACCACATCATTTCTGTGCAAACGCCAGATGTTGCAGTTCCTTCTTTTGAATCACAAAAAGCACGTTTGTCTGAAGAAGCCTTGGCTGCTAAAAAATCCAATGCATTCTCTGATACGGTCAATACGCTAAATGATATGGTGGTAGGAAGTGATTCTCTGGATGTCGTTACACAGGAAGTTAAAGGTGTACAAGTCCAGAAAGCCCAAGGTGTAACACTTTCGACCCGTGATCCTGTGCTGAGCGATGCTAACCTCAAAGTCAAATTGTTTAATGACGATGTTAAAAATGGTGATCGTAATGCTTCATCAAGCATTCAGTTAGCCAATGGTGATGTAGCCTGGATAAAGGTGCGTAATTATCATGCAGCCGGCGAACAAACATTGGCAGAAGCAAAACCCCGTGTTAAGGCTCAGTTGATTGAAGACAAGGCAGCTGCTTTGGCAAAAGCAAAAATTCAGAAAGCTTTGGATGAGTTCAAAACCAAACCGGCTGCAGCAGTGGCGAAAGGTGATTTGATCTTTGAAGATGCTGGCGTTTACACACGTGCTGAAGGTTTACTAAAACGTGATGTACAGCGTGCGGCCTTTAGTCTGCCGACACCAAAAGCAGGCCATTGGTCAGTGACCACAGCGAAAATGCCGAATGAACTGGTTGTGGTTGCGGTATCAGAAGTGAAGAAAAATCCGGTGGATGTATTAAGTGCAGAACAGCGTAGTGAGTTGGTGAAGTTATATCAGCAACTTCGTGGTCAGCAGGAATTTGATGACTATACGCGTTACCTGAAATCTCAGGCAAAAATCAAATAAAATTGTTGTATAAAAAAACCAGCCTGCGGGCTGGTTTTTTGTTTTCTAGGCAAATAATGGTTTAAGCACGAATAATCAGTTGATAACCGGTATATTTGCGCATATTAATCACGCCAGTATCCAGAATTAAATACTGGCCCTTGATGCCTTGTAATTTGCCACGAATCACAGGAGTTTTATCCAGATTATGCGATTTAATCTTTTCCGGATATTGTTCTACCGGATAAATAAACTCTCGTGCGAATTCATCTTCCAATACTTCAATATTTTCATTAAATTCTAGATTCTGATTAAATTCTTCGCGAATGCTTTGAATTTTAGGCGCAAATTCTTCCAGCAGTTGTTCACGCACTTCAATCAGGTTCAATGGTTCTGCTTCACCTTTCAGTAGCTTGCGCCAGTCAGTTTTATCAGCAACCTGCGTACCAAACATGACCTCAAGCTTTCCGGAAAGACGACGTGAGCCCACTTTCATAATCGGCAGGGCTTGGGAGGCACCCTGATCAAGCCAGCGAGTCGGCATTTGGCTGGTACGGGTAATGCCGACCTTTAATGCACTGGAATTGGCCAGATAGACAATATGTGGTTGGAAGCAGACATTCTGTGCAAATTCATCTTCGCGGCAAGTGCCCAAATGATAATGGCACGTCTCTGGCTTCATGATGCACATATCACATGAAGCATTGGTTTTAAAACATTTAAAACAGTGACCTTGCGAAAATGATTTGGAAGTTTTGTTGCCACAAGACACGCAGTAAATATTACCGGTCCATTCAATCTCGATTTCTTGGCCTAAATTAAACGGAAGATCAATTTCTGCACGATCTAAAATTAATTTATATTCAACATTTGCCCGCTGTATCTGTTGATCAGTTACACTAAGGTCCTTGAGGCCGACGTGCATTTTATGACAAATGCCCTGAAGTTCCATAAAAATTACTCACTTAAATCATAAGGATGCAGTTATGGCTGAGCAGAATGTCATTACTTCAATGCTAGACGATTTCGCACAGGAACAGCCAATTCATACTGCTATTTGTATTGGGCAGGACTTGAGCCAAGTCCAGTTTCAGCCAGCTATTCAATGGTCCTATTTTAGCGTATCTGACTTTTTAAATCTGCCTTTTCAGCAACGTTATGACTTGGCTGTGGTGATGCTGGATACTGCAGAAACAGAACATTTGTCTGAACAGATCATGAGTCAAATTCTGGTGAAATTACGTGATTTGTTTGCCAAACGGCTAGTGGTGATCAGCCGGCTGCAAAATGAAAAGTTATTGAGAGCTTTAGGATTTACCCAGCTGATTGACAAGACCACACATGAGGCCGATTTTGCGCTGTGGCAGTTTAATATTTTAACCTATAAGCACGTGCCAGACTGGTTTAACTCCAAATTTTGGGCTAATCCGGAAAACTGGGATAAATTTCGCTGGTAAACCGAAAACCTGCTTAACCAAGATTGCAAATATTAACACAATCTTGCCTAGACAATATGAGGGCAGGCCGTATTCTGTAATTAAGATGCACATAGGATATAGGACATGACAAACCTGAGTAGTATTGTGGAAATATTAGCAAAGCAGGCATTGGGTGGTGGGCAGTCGCAGCAAAAGTCCTCACAACAAGGTGGCTTGGCAGATATCCTGGGGTCTGTGCTAGGGCATTTAAACCAGTCAAATTCTCAGCAAAATCAAAATACTCAAAACCAGCAAAATCAAACCGGCCAGCAGACTCGACAAAATGGTCTGGGGGCAATTTTAGGTTCAGTAATAAGTCAGTTCGGTGGTAGTGGTACTCAAGGTACTGCTCAGCCTCGTTCAGGATTGGGTGGTTCTACTGGTAAAACCTTATTGATTGCAGTACTGCCTTTAGTGCTGGCCTGGATTCAAAAACAGGGCGGTTTACAGGGTGCATTAGACAAGCTAAAAGGACAGGGGCTCAATAGCCAGGTCGATGATTGGGTGTCGACCGGCCCCGGTGAAAATGCCAATGTCGATCCGCAGCAGGTGCAAAACCTGTTTGATGATCAGGAAGTTGAAGCAGTTGCACAACAAACCCATGCACCGAAGCAGGATGTGTATAGTGCGATTTCACAGGTCTTGCCGCAGATTATTGATTCGCTTACTCCACAAGGTGAGCAAACCAGCAAGCAGGAAGCCAATAATGATATTCAAAATGTATTGAATATGGTTTCAGGACTTCTTAAAAAATAAATATAGACATTAAAAAATCCCGATATCTGTCGGGATTTTTTAATAACTATCAAATGATTTAGAATTTAATCTAGATTCATGCTGAACAGCTGATTAGATTTACAAATTTTCTTGGCAACATAATGAGATTTTCTCATGCGAATCAGGATAATCTGCGACTGAAAACCGAGTTCACCAAACTCAGGTTCTACCTGTACATAATGCAGTTGCCCATACTCATCTCGCACCCGCGCTTGAGCAGAAAAACCGGGTCGGGCATTGCCACTGGAAATTGTCGCCAAACGGCCAAGTAAATTGACATTGTTCTTTTTATATTTAGGTGGAATGACCTGATCCAGACAGTGAATCATAAAAATAGTAAAAAAAGTCGCAATGATTAAAGCCGGAATAATCAGGTAATAAGCAGGCAGAAATTTAAATTCCTGAGAATAGATCAGGAACTGTAAAACATAGCCGGCAAAACTAAAATTCATCAGGAAGAAAAACACAATCAAGGTTTTGGAGAATTTGACGTTTAGTAGATCCATCTGCTGAAAGTCATAAGGTGAAATTTTTTGCAGAAACTTGCTGGGTCTGAGTCCAAAATAGAAACCAATGGTTTTCACCACACCGAACAGAATAATCGCCAATAAACTCAGATGAAAAGGCATCAGGTTATAGTCTAGAAAAAATGCAGGCATGGTGAAGTCCGTTTTAGTCTTATTCTGAGAGGTAAATTCCACCATCAGAATGCACGGTAATCTCTACTTTTTCAAGTGCTTGACCTTGGCAAGGCCCAGAAATGCATTCACCGCTTTCTACCAGAAACAAGGCGCCATGCGTGGAGCATTCAATAAATTCCTGATCGCGATCCAGAAACTGGTTTTCCAGAAATTCCAGTTCGACCTGCAAATGCGGACACAGGTTTTGATAGGCATAGAAGGCACCGTCACGCTGTGTGATAAAGATATTATCTCCATCGGGAAGCTCAAAAGAGCGTGCTTCGCGTTCTGGAACGTCTTCGGTCATGCAAATTTTAAACATTAAGCACATTCCTTTTGAAAGTCTTGTAATAATGCCGCATAGTCTTCAACTGCCAGGCGTGGACCAAATTGTGAAACCACCTGGCTCGAAATGAGAATCGCCAGTTCAGCCGCAGCTTGAAGACCCAAATTAGCATTCAATCCGTACAGGAAAGCCCCGGCAAAAGCATCACCGGCACCGTTGGCATCTACTGCAGGCACTTTACGGCCAGGAACAGTAAATGTATTTTGATAATCCGAAATCAGTGCGCCTTCAGCTGACAATGTAATGACAACGTGCTGACTGATTGTTTTTAATTTAAGCAGGGCTGCCTCAAGATTATCTGTTTCTGTATACATCAGCGCTTCTTGCTGGTTACATAACAGCAAGTCTACACCATCTGCAATCATTTCATCCAAACCGGCACGCGCGTATTGCACCATGGCAGGATCAGATAAAGTTAGGGCAATTTTAACGCCATTGGCACGGGCAATATCACGTGCTTGTTGTACCGCATGACGTGCTGTGTCAGAAGTTGATAAATAACCTTCGAGATATAGCCATTTCGCGCTATTTAGTGCGCTGAAATCAATTTGTTGATCAGTCAGTTCGGCCGTAATACCCAGATAGGTATGCATGGTACGTTCAGAATCAGGGCTGACCAGAACCATACATGTCCCTGTTACGCCTTCACTGATCGATTGGGTGGTGGTCTTAATACCTGCATCATTCAAACCCTTCAGGTAGATGTGCCCCAGTTCGTCATTTCCGACACGACAGCCATAAAATGCAGAACCACCGAGCGCAGAAAATGCCACGGTAGTGTTGGCTGCTGAACCGCCTGAAGCCTGACCCTTATACACTTGAGTCGCTTGAAGATTTTGATAAAGAGTGGCCTGAGTCTCACCATCTGCAAGTTGCATGGTGCCTTTTTGCAAGTGATGTGCAGTTAAAAAGTCATCAGAAACTTTAAATTCTTGGTCAATCAGCGCATTACCAATCGCAAAAAGATCAACAGTTGCCATGTTCAAATATCACATTAAAAATGAAAGTCCTAAGTTTACACGATTGCTTGGGATTGCTGTAGTTTGCTGAATCATTTTCAAATATTTTTCAAAAATGCTGTATTTTGTTCAGCAGCTATCTTTGGTCTAAAAACTGACTTATTTTTGTGCACTGGTGTGCTGCAGCATTGATTTAAGGATCACATTTTATTTATAAAGAGATATCGCTCCTGGCATGATACTTTAAGTCGCTTGGCAACAGTGATTCTTCACAACAATTTCAAATAGTGTGCGTATATGAATATTAAAATTGTAACAGCCGAACAACTCCCGGATCAGATCGAAACACTGGCAACTCTGGCACGTAAAGAAGGCTATAATTTGGTAGATAAGTTAATAGAAGAATATCGCACCGGGAAAAACTGCTTTAGCCACGCCAATGAATATTTGGTGGTGGCGCATGATGGCAAGAAACTGGTTGGCTGTGGTGGCTTAAACCAGCAATGGGGAGATAACGGCATTGAAGACCGCATTGGTCGTGTACGCCGTTTTTATGTGCATCCGAAATATCGTCAGCATGGCGTAGGCAAACAGCTTTTGGCTTACCTAGAGCAATTGGCACGTCCGCATTATTCGGCTTTATGCTTACAAACAGATACCCGACTGGCCGCCAGTTTTTATCAAAAGCAGAATTATGTATTTGTAGAAAATAATCCAAGCTATAACTATTTTAAATATCTGATTTCTTAAGCTTGTAAATACTCATCTAGATGCAGGAAGTAAATTTGATGATTTAATTTTCAAATGATCAAGTTTACTTAATTCGATCAAAATCCTCGGTTTTCAACGTGAATAATTCAAACAACTAAAGCTATAATGCGCTTAGTTATTTTAATTAAAGCATTAGGAGATCGCATGACTGTAGATGTCACTGAAACCATTTCTCAAACTGTACATCCTGCGTTTCAGTTGGTACGTCAACAACATGTTGAAGCTTTAGACATTTTCGTGTCTGAATATAAACATAAAGTGACTGGCGCCACGCATTATCATCTGGCGACCAATCACGACGAAAATGTCTTTCTGGTGGCGTTTCGTACCCAGCCGATGGATTCTAAAGGCGAAGCCCATATTCTGGAACATACTGCGCTGTGTGGTTCAGAAAAATTCCCGGTGCGTGATCCATTCTTCCTGATGATTCGCCGTTCATTGAATACTTTCATGAATGCCTTTACTGCGGCTGACTGGACTGCGTATCCATTTGCGACCCAAAATAGTAAAGATTTCCAGAACCTGCTCGAAGTGTATATGGATGCAGCATTTGCTGCGAACCTGAATCCATTGGATTTTGCCCAGGAAGGCATTCGCATTGAGCTGGAAAATGGCGAGCCTGTCTATAAAGGCGTAGTTTTTAATGAAATGAAAGGTGCGATGAGTTCGCCTTCAGACCAGCTGTATCACACGCTGGCGCATCATTTATATCCGCATACCACCTATCATTATAATTCTGGTGGTGATCCTAAAGATATTCCTGACCTGACTTACCAAGAGTTAGTAGATTTCTATAAGTCACATTACCATCCAAGTAATGCAGTCTTCATGACCTTTGGCAATAAAACAGCATTTGAATTGCAAGAGCAGTTTGAACATCTGGCATTATCCAAATTTGAAAAAGGTCAGACGCTGTATCCAACACCTGAAACCCGTTTGACTGCACCATTGACGGTTACCGACAGCTATGCGGTCGATGCCGAAGATCTACAGGACAAGACCTATCATGTGCTGTCATGGTTATTGCCGGAAGCTAGTGACATTAAACTGCGTTTGGGCATGCGTTTAGTTGAAGGGATTCTGCTTGAAGATTCAGCATCACCACTGCGTCATTATCTGGAAACGTGTGGTTATGCAGATGCAACAGGTCCATTCATGGGCGTGGATGATTCTAATTTTGAAATGACTTTCTACTGTGCGGTGCAGGGTTCAAATCCTGAACATGCAGAAGAATTTAAAAATGGTGTGTTTAAGGTTCTAGAAGATGTTGCCTCTAAACCGGTTGATCAGAACATGGTCGATGCGATCCTGCATCAAATTGAATTGCATCAGCGTGAAATCAATGGTGATGGTACGCCGTATGGTTTGAGCCTGATTCTGAGCGGTCTGGGCAGCGCGATTCATCACCGTGATCCGGTTGAAGTTTGGGATGTGGATTCTGCGATTGCCGCAGTTAAGGAAGAGCTGCAAGATCCGATGTGGCTTTCCAATCTGATCAAAGAGCATCTGCTGGATAACCCACATCGTGTCCAACTGACACTGGTTCCCGATGCGACCAAATCT
Organism: Acinetobacter sp. AS5; assembly: GCF_048957595.1. Taxonomy (NCBI): domain Bacteria; kingdom Pseudomonadati; phylum Pseudomonadota; class Gammaproteobacteria; order Moraxellales; family Moraxellaceae; genus Acinetobacter; species Acinetobacter sp. AS5. The sequence continues at coordinate 121,178 of NZ_JARDAL010000002.1, forward strand.
GCCAAAGAAGCGGCTGATGAAAAAGCGCGTCTAGCCGAAATTGGAAAGAATCTGACTGAAGAACAAAAAGCTGAAATTATTGCCCAGACTGAAGCATTGAATGTTCGTCAGGACACGCCGGATGACTTGAACTTATTGCCGAAAGTCGGTCTGGAAGATGTCCCTGCGGAATTGCAAATTGTTCAAGGCCAGTTGCGTGAGATTATCTGTAACCGTGTTGATACGCCGTTGAACCTGTATCATGCCGGCACCAATGGGATTTATTATCAACAGGTTCTGGTCAATATTCCGGATGAAGTGGTGCAGTCGCCTTACTTTAACCTGCTGTCGATCCTGATGGGTGAAGTTGGTGCGGGTGAGTATGATTATCTTGAGTTCCAGCAACTGCAAACAGCGGTAAGTGGCGGTCTGGGCATGGGCGCATCTTTGCGTTCTAAAGTCGATGACAAAAACAAAATTACTGCCTGGTTGACGTTGACCACCAAATCTTTGGTGAATCATCTGGATGCAATTCGTCTGTTAAAGATCGGTTTTGAACAGCTTCGTTTTGATGAGAAAGACCGTATTGTTGAACTGTTACAACAGCGTAAAACGCGCTGGCAGTCACGTATTTCTGGTTCTGGACATAGCTATGCAATGCAAACGGCTTCACGTCAGCATAGTGCATTGGCTTTGCGTGATTATCACAATACCGGTTTGGGTGCATTGAACTGGCTGATCGAGCTGGTGTCTAAGATCGAAAAAGATCCGGCTGAATATGATCTGCTGATTGATGAATTAAAACGGATTCATCGGGTCTTGTTGCAAGCACCAAAGCAATTCCTGTTAGTCTGTGAAGAGCCGCAGTCTGAGCATCTGATCGAAGAAATTCAGAATGTCTGGGACAAACTTGCTGTTGATCCAGCACCGGTTGCATTGACTCAAGTCGAAAAAGTAACCCATGATCAGCACGAAGCCTGGTTGATTCAAGCCAATGTCCAATTCTGTGCGGCTGCTTATCCGGCAGTTGAAGTCTCACACCCTGATGCTGCTGCCTTGATGGTACTAGCGGGTTATTTGCGTAATGGCTTCCTGCACAGCGCCATTCGTGAAAAAGGCGGTGCCTATGGTGGTGGTGCGAGCTATGACGGCAATGCCTGTTCGTTCCGTTTCTACAGCTACCGTGACCCACGTCTGGCAGAAACCTTCCAGGATTTTGATGCGAGTATTCAGTGGTTACTCAATGCACCACAACAGCCGCATCAACTGGAAGAAGCCATTCTGGGGCTGATTGCCAGTATGGATAAACCAGGCTCACCGGCAGGCGAAGCCATTACTGCATGTTATTCCTACTTGCATCAACGTACGCCAGCGTTCCGTAAAAAATTACGTGAACGTTTATTGAATGTCACACTGGATGATTTGCAGCGTGTTGCACAGACCTATCTGGTCGAGCAGCAGGCGACGAAAGCCGTTGTGGCACCAGTGGCAAAACGTGAAATGCTGGAGCAGCTTGGTTTTGTAATTCAACAAGTTCTATAAATAAAAAAAAGAGGATAAGGGATGGCGCTTAATTCGTTTAAGCGCTCAACTCTACAGCTGAGCGTGTTGCTGGGCTGTGCAGTTGGGACGCAAGTGAATGCGGAAGAAACAGTAGTCAACAGTCCCACGCCGGCAACGGCTGAAGCCTGTGCTGCACTGGAAATTAGTGCAGAGCGTCTGGCCTGTTATGATACTTTATTTAAAATTCCGGTTACTGATAAGCCTGCAATCGTTTCTGAACGTCGTGCAGCAGCAGAAATTGCGCCTGAACCCGACAATTTAAAAGCGAAAATTGGTCAGACTGTTTCCAATATTTACGCTTCTGAAGGATCAAAGCTGACGCCGAATCTGTCTTTGCTGGATAGCCGCTGGGAACTCTCTCCGGAAAGTAAATTAGGCACCTGGAACATTCGTTCTTATCAGCCGGTGTATTTGATGCCAGGTTTCTGGACATCAAACAAGAATGAATTACCCGAGAGTGAAAATCCCAACAATATAGAGACAGAGAAACAGAATCTCACCTCAACTGAAGCTAAGTTTCAACTGTCTTTAAAGACCAAGGCGGTTGAAAATATCTTGGGAGATAATGGCGATCTCTGGCTTGGTTATACTCAGTCTTCGCGTTGGCAGGTGTATAACTCGGAAGAATCACGTCCGTTTCGTGAGACCAACTATGAACCCGAAGCCAGTTTGATTTTCCGTACCAATTATGATCTTTTGGGTCTGAATTGGCGTATGTTGGGATTGACCATCAATCATCAGTCCAATGGTCGTTCTGATCCGTTATCACGTAGCTGGAATCGGGTGATGCTGAATCTTGGTTTTGAAAAAGACAATTTTGCCTTGATGGTTCGTCCTTGGTATCGCTTTGAAGAGAAGCGAGAAGACGATAACAATCCAGAGATCAAGAACTATATTGGCCGTGGAGACATGACCGCATTTTATCGTTATAAGGAGCATGATTTTTCATTGATGCTACGACATACCTTAAAAGGTGGAGATGAAAACCGTGGAGCGGTACAGTTCGACTGGTCATTCCCGATCAGTGGGCGTTTGCGTGGCCAATTCCAGCTTTTTGATGGTTACGGAGAAAGCCTGATTGATTATAACCATCGTGCCACGTATGTCGGTTTAGGTGTTTCCTTGATGAACTGGTTCTAGGATTCCAACTTTAAACATCTTGGAATGAAAATAAAAAACCATGCCGCTGCATGGTTTTTTTATAGATAGATTAGCCAATCTGGATTTCTGAAGGCGGATGTTTGAGACGACTCTTTTTCGGAGTCGCAATAAAATAAGCAAGCGTCAGTGGCCCTAGACGCCCTGCGAACATTAACAGCATTAGAATAATCAAACTGGCAGGTTGTAGTTCCTCTGTTACCCCTCGGGACAAACCGACGGTACAGGCCGCAGACACGGCTTCAAACAACAGATCCAGAAAATCCTGCTCAGGTTCCAGGATTAATAAGCTCATAAAACCCATCATGATCAATGCTGCAGTAATACACACGACGGCCAATGCTTTAAACGTAGTTTTTTCAGGAATAGAGTGATTAAACAGCCGGATCTCATCTTCGCGTCTTAAAAAACTGATTACGCTGATGACCACAATAATAAACGTACCGACCTTAATGCCGCCCGCCGTACTTAAGGAGCCGCCCCCGATAAACATGAGCAGCATGGTAACGAGACTGGATGCATCGCTCATTTGTTCCATTGGCAAGCTATTAAAACCTGAAGAGCGGGGAACGGTGGCATGGAACCAGGCATTCACGGCCTGATCGCCCAAACTCATGAGACCCAAGGTGTGTGGATTGGAAGCCTCTAGTAGCCAAAGTACGATAAAAGCACTTAGGTTCAGACCCAGAATCGTTGAGAGGATTAGCTTGCTGTTGGTACTCAACTTACGCCAGCGCTTATGTTCTTTGACGTCCATCAGCACCAGAAAACCGATACCGCCAATGATATACAACATACTGATGGTAAAGGTAATCAGATATTGCCCTGAAAAACTCATCAAGCTATTTGGAAATAGTGAAAATCCACCATTATTAAAAGCGGAGACACTATAAAAGGCTGCATAAAATAATGCATCAGTGAATTGATATTCTTTAAGCCAGGACAAGGTCAGAATCAGCGTGCCGATCGCTTCAAAGAATAGAGAATATAAAAACACGGCTTTAATGGTAAAACTGACTTTTTTCAGACTAGTTTGTCCAATGGACTCCTGTGCCATGACTTGTTGTTTTAGCCCCAGTTGCGGTGCCAGACTCATCACTGCCAGAATGGCAAAGGTCATAAAACCCAAGCCGCCGCATTGCAACAAAAACATAATCACGATTTGACCAAATACGGTATAGGCTTCACCGACATTCACCACCGATAGCCCGGTAATGGTCACAGCAGAAGTTGCTGTAAAAATCGCCTCCAGCCAGCTGATTTCTCCATGATGTGCAATAGGCAGCATCAATAGCAGTGAGCCGATCAGAATTAATCCGAGAAAACCCAAAGCCAGTAAGCTCGGAGGACTGAGGTTAATCGTCCTGTGTTGCTTTAAATCAGAACTTTTCATAAATGTTTAAAATATTTAGCAAGACGGCGCAAAGGTTCCAGCAATCCTTCAACCAGTAAAATGTCGCCTTCTTGAAGAATCTGATTGGCATCTACGTGGTATTGCAGCGTAGATCCGCGTTTATGTAATAAGGTGGTAATTTCAGGTATATGCTTCATCAACTGATTCAACGGTGTACCATGATGATCTGCATGAATCTCGATCTTGACAATATAGTGATCATCTTCAAGTGACATATAACGGCTAACCATCGGGTAGCTGAGTGATTGTGCCACACGGACGCCCATATCTTCTTCTGGGTGAATAATTTTTTCGACGTTCAGATGGGTCAAAATCATATGGTGGGCTTTGGATTTGGCTTTGGCCCAAATTTTCTTTACACCCATATTTTTCAGATGCAGTACACACAGAATGCTGGCTTCAATATCTTCACCAATTGCGACTACGACCGCTTCACAGCGCTGGATATCCAGTTCATCCAGGACATGCTCATCGGTTGCATCGGCAATGACCGCATGGGTGAGCTGATCGGAAATATTTTCCACATATTTTTTATCGAGATCGATTCCAATCACATCATGTTTCAGGCTGATCAGTTGAGTCGCCACTGTTGCACCGAAGCTGCCCAGCCCAATGACTGCAAATAATGCCATGCATATTTCCTTAAATCTTTTTATTTCAAATCAGTTCATGTCTAAGTATGTATCTTAAAGATTTTTATAGTTTTCAGCTATCTGGCCTTACATAAATACTTCATACATTTTCATTCAGCCGGACATAAAAAAACCGCCTCGAAAGGCGGTTTATGTTTGAAAGAATTACTTCAAGAAACGTTGATAACCCAGATTATTGGTAATTTCCTGATATGGATAGGTAATGGTTTCGAGAGTTTCGATCAAGCCATCCGGATTCTGTTGTGCATCGGTTGCTTCAAGACCCACCAGAACACGTCCTTCAGCAGCGCCGTGGTTCCGGTAGTGGAACAGGGTGATATTATGGGTTGGGCCAAGACGTTCCAGGAACATCAGTAAAGCGCCAGGACGCTCCGGGAATTCCACGCGGAACAGGCGCTCATTTTCAATATCGGCATGACCACCGATCAGGTAACGGATATGCAGTTTGGCCACTTCGTCATCAGACAGATCGTCAACGTCATACTGGAACTTTAAGGTTTCATAAATTTCCTGACGTTCTTTCTCGCCATTTTTCAGACTGATGCCGACAAAGACTTGCGCAGCAGAAGCATCGCTGGCACGGTAGTTAAATTCAGTAATATTACGGCCTTGTAATGCACGGCAGAAACTCAGGAATGAACCTTTCTGTTCCGGAATGGTCACGGCAAAAATCGCTTCTTTGCGTTCACCCAGTTCGGTACGTTCAGCGATATAACGTAAACGGTCGAAGTTCATGTTGGCGCCGCAGACAATCGACACCATGTTCTTCCCTTCGATGCCATGTTCAGCCACGTATTTTTTAATACCTGCCAGAGCCATTGCACCAGATGGTTCTACAATGCTACGGCATTCGTCATAAGTGTCTTTAATCGCTGCACAGACTTCATCCGTATTCACCAGCACCACATTCGGTTCCACGATTGGGCCAGAATTGTCCGATTTTTGCAGACGAATCACATCAAATGGTTTTTCACCAATTTGGGCTACCGCTGTACCATCAGCAAACAAGCCCACAGATGGGAGAATCACACGTTCATTTGCTTCTAAAGCAGCTTTTAAACAGGCAGATTCGTCGTATTCCACTGGAATGACTTTAACGTGGGGTGCGACATCACCTAAATACGCTGCAACACCTGCGATCAGGCCACCACCGCCAACTGCGACAAACACGTAATCCACATCGCGCCATTGACGCAGGATTTCATTAGCAATCGTACCTTGGCCAGCAATCACCAGTTCATCATCATAAGGCGGAATGAAGGTCATGCCATCTTCCTGGGCACGTTGAATCGCATACTTGTTGGCGACATCAAATGAATCACCATGCAAAACCACTTCGCCACCAAGACGCTTAACCGCCTGTACCTTGATATCAGGTGTGGTTTTAGGCATCACAATAATCGCGCGAATACCCAGCTTTTTCCCTGAGAGTGCCACGCCCTGTGCATGGTTACCCGCTGAAGCAGTAATAACGCCACGTTCCATTTGTGATTTCGGTAATTGACTAATACGGTTATAGGCACCGCGTAGCTTGAATGAAAAAACCGGTTGTAAATCTTCACGTTTAAAGCGGATATTATTATTGAGTCGTTCGCTAATTCGTGGCGCTGCTTCGAGTGGAGTTTCGATTGCAACATCGTAGACCGTTGCTTGTAAAATTTGTCGAACCAAACGAGACAGCATGTTAATTTTCCATCTAACAGTTTAAAATAGGGGCTTATTGTAACAAACCACACGGCTTTGCGGTTTAAAAAAGCTGCAAAAGTCCAAAATAGTTGAGTGAAGCCATGAGTCTATATGCAACCCAAGATGAGAAAAAACAAGCAGCAGCCAAAGCCGCTTTAAAACACTTGCCAAAAGGGGGCATTTTAGGCGTAGGTACAGGCAGTACTGTAAACTTTTTAATTGACTTATTGCCTGAGCTGCAATTGGAAGCTGCGGTAGCCAGTTCAGAAGCAACTGCACAACGCTTGAAAAAACTCGGCATTGAAGTGGTAGATATGAACTCTGTCAGTGGTCTGGATGCTTATGTTGATGGTGCAGATGAAATTGATCGTCATATGCATATGATCAAAGGTGGCGGTGCAGCGCTGACACGTGAAAAGATTGTTGCCTCTATTGCGAAAAAATTTGTGTGTATCGTGGATGATTCTAAATGGGTTGGACAATTAGGGCGTGAGTTCCCGCTTCCTGTAGAAGTGATTCCAATGGCGCGTTCTGCAGTCGCGCGTAAAATCGTATCTTTAGGTGGCGATCCTGCGTACCGTGAAGGTGTGGTCACTGACAACGGTAATGTGATTTTAGATGTGTACAACCTGAATATTCTAAATGCACTTGAACTGGAAAAAACCTTAAACGATATTCCGGGCGTGGTATGTAACGGTATCTTTGCGATCAACAAAGCAGATATCGCCATTGTCGCGACTGATAACGGAATTGAAGAGCGTACAGCGGTTTAATTAAACTTTCTAGAAAAAATCCCTCTAAATCTCCCTGAGCGAAGTTTTGAAGCACTGCTTTAAAACAAGTGCAAGAAGGGAGACTTTTAAAAGCCCCTCTTTGAAAAAGAGGGGGTTAGGGAGATTAAAAAAACTATAATGACCTTATCCGATCTACCCGAAATCCAAATCACCCGAAATGTCCGTTCAACCCGGTTACGTTTGCGTGTCGATGCGACCCAGATTCGCCTCACAGCCCCGGTTTTTTGCAGCAAAAAACAGATACGGCATTTTATTGAACAATCTGAAAGCTGGCTGATTAAAACCTGGCAATCCCAGCAAGAAAAAATCGAAAATATTGACCGGACGTTACCGATTGAGCTGCGGTTATTTAATCTAAAAGAACCTGTACAAATTTCTTATCAAAGCCAGAAGAGCAACTTCATTTTTGATCATAAAAATTTACAGCTTTGCATCAGTGACCGACATCCTGAAGAATATTTAAAAACTTTCGTGATTGCCTACGCAAAAGAACAGCTTCCTTCATATTTAAATCTTGTCTCACAGCAATGTCATTTGCCTTTTAAAAACTGCAGTATTCGACAACCTAAAACCCGGTGGGGCAGTTGTTCGGCCAAACATGACATTATGCTGAATAGTGCGCTAGTATTATTTCCTGAAGAGGTCACGCATTATGTCGCTGTCCATGAACTGGTACACACAAAGCATTTTGATCATAGTCCACGCTTTTGGGCAGAAGTTGCTAAGCATGATCAGCATTTCCAGCAGCATCGTATAACGCTGAAAAATACGCCGTTGCCATATTGGTGGGGTGCCTAAAACCATAATTAATAAGTCCATATAACTCTATTGAAATAGCCTAAGCAAATTAAAAGTTTCATGATCAAAATCGGACTTATCCTACTGATCAATTAAAAAACCAGCAAACCCCAGTGAAATGGTTTAGAAAACCTCAACTTCCTGTCATACTAGGCTGTATAAAGGAAACATTTATTTGAGGTAATCATCGTGATTTCAGTGGGTATTGTGGGTGGTACGGGTTATACAGGCGTTGAACTTTTGCGTCTTTTGCTACGACATCCAGATGTAAATGTAACAGCACTGACATCACGTACTGAAGCAGGTCGTCGTGTAGATGACATGTTCCCAAGCTTGCGCGGGCATACCAATCTTAAATTTTCTGATTTGAGTCTGGGTTTATTAAAATCATGCGATGTGGTGTTCTTTGCAACGCCGCATGGTGTCGCAATGAAACATGCCGAAGAGCTGGTTGCTGCAAATACCAAAGTGATCGACTTGGCGGCAGATTTTCGTTTACAAGATCTTGAACAGTTTGAAAAATGGTATGGCATGCAACATGCATGTCCAGAACTGTTAAAAGATTCTGTTTATGGTTTATCTGAGCTAAATCGTGAAGAAATTAAAAAGGCCAGTGTGATCGGGAATCCGGGGTGTTATCCAACTACAGTTCAGTTGGGTCTGGCGCCGGTCTTAAAAGCGGCTGAAGCATTGGTGAAACCTGAAAGCATTATTATCGATGCCAAATCTGGTGTATCAGGTGCAGGTCGTAAAGCCAGTCTGGGCATGATTTATTCTGAAAATTCCGATAATTTTAAGGCCTATGGTGTAGCGGGTCATCGTCATCACCCTGAAATTGTCGAAGCATTGGAAAAAATTTCAGGTCAAAAAAATGTGTTTGATCATATTTTATTTGTACCGCATTTGGTGCCGATGATTCGTGGTATGTTGTCGACCATCTATATCGATTTAACTGAAGCAGGCCAATCAGCAGATTTACAAGCGCTATATGAGCAGTTCTATGCCAATGAAGCATTTGTCGATGTTATGCCGGCGGGTAGCTCACCCGAAACCCGTTCAGTGCGTGGAGCGAATCAGTTGCGTATTGCCTTGTATAAGCCACAACCAACGAAACTGGTTGTACTGGTTGCACAAGACAATCTGGTAAAAGGGGCAGCAGGTCAGGCTGTACAAAACATGAACCTGATGTTTGGTTTTGCTGAAGACGCTGGCTTAAATAATATTGGTTTATTACCATAAAAAACGTATTAGAACTTCACACACATTTAGATTTGCATTTAAATGTGTGTCTTGATTAAAGCAAACAAGAGATCAAAATGCCGAATAACGAGTCAAATACGACGCTTCCTCAGGAACCCGGGACTAAGAAACCATTCATGAAAGGTAATACGCCCTTGGCCATTGGTGCGGCTGTATTGATCTTAAGCAGTGGCGTACTCGGATATACCGTAGGACATCGTCAGGGTTTGACTGCGGCGGGTTATGATGCAGATGCAGAGCAACTGGTCGATGTGGTACAGACTCAGAAAGCCAGTCTTGAAACACTGAACAAGACGCTGAATACTGCGGTTCAGGAGCGTGATCTAGCTGTCAGCAACGCCAATGATCTGTATCTGGCCATGACCAAGGCACGTGATGAACAGGTGCAGGCTGAAAGTGTAGGAACCATTTATCGCGAAATTTTGCGTCAGCGTGGTGGTTTGGCATTGGCGGTTCAAAACCTGTCGATTAAACCATTACCCGAAAATGCCTTTGAATACCAGATTGATCTGGTTCAGGTCAGTCCAGGCAAAAGTCGTGCTTCAGGTAGTGTGGAACTGCGCCTGATTAAAGGGACTGAAATTCTGGTGGTACCACTGGAAGATAAAAACTTTAATTTTGAAAATTATGAGCGACTCACTGGCCGCTGGACCATGCCGAAAGGCTTTAAACCAGAATTTATTGAAGTGCGTCTTACTGGTGCCAAGCCTGTGATTCGTCGTTTTAGTTGGGAACAGGGCAAAGCAGTCGAAAATCAGTCTGCCACCTTGTCAGAAATTCCGAAAACCGAAGCAAATGCAAATTAAGTGTGAAATATAAATCTTATGCCAAGCAATAAACGTCAAATGTGTTTAAGTGATATTAAAAATTCTTTTAATGAGTCTGGAATCGTTGATTGGCATATCAGCCCACGTTTAGCAAATGAACCCTCTGAAGACGGTGATTCTGACTTAGCTGTACAGACTGCACCGCCAGAACTGAAACGTCCACCGTTGTATGCGGTTGTTTTATTAAATGACGACTATACGCCGATGGAGTTTGTAATTGAAATTTTACAACAATACTTTGCAATGAATCTTGACCAAGCTACACAAGTAATGCTAACTGTACATTATGAAGGAAAGGGTGTAGCTGGGGTTTATCCTCGAGACATTGCGGAGACCAAAGCGAACCAAGTCAATAATTATGCTCGATCACAAGGTCATCCGTTACTTTGCCAAATAGAGCCTAAAGATTAAGGGGGTTACATGCTCAGTCGTCAATTAGAAGTATCACTACGTTTGGCTGTCAGCATGGCTCGTCAAAAGAGACATGAGTTCCTGACCGTAGAACATTTATTGTTAGCCTTGCTCGACAATGATTCAGCCGTGAATGCTCTCAAAGCATGTGGTGCGGACATCATCGTGTTGCGTAAGGAATTAGAAGAGTACGTAGAACAACATACCCCTAAACTTGGTGAAAATAGTGATCAGGCACCACACCCGACAGAAAGCTTCGACCGGATCTTGCAACGCGCGATTTTTCACGTGCAGTCAAGCGGCGGCGATCGTACTGTAGAAGGTGCTGATATTCTGGTTGCCATGTATTCTGAGCGTGACTCATTTGCAGTCTATCTGCTGAAACGTCATCAAATTAACCGTCTGACCCTGACTCAGTACCTGTCTCATGGTACCCGTAAAGAAGATGTACAGTCTGAAGAAGAAATCGAAGATCTAGATGGCGAATCAGCATCTTCAGCAAGTTCAGGTCCACTTGAACTTTATACCACTAACCTGAATGTTGAAGCACAAAAAGGTAAGACCGATCCACTGATTGGTCGTGAAAAAGAAATCGAGCGTGCCGCGCAAATTCTTTGCCGCCGTCGTAAAAATAACCCACTCCTTGTCGGTGATCCAGGTGTCGGTAAAACCTCGATTGCTGAAGGGCTGGCTTGGTTAATTGTCAATGGTAAAGCGCCAAAACCACTGGAAAATGCTGAAATTTTCAGTCTGGACATTGGTGCTTTGGTGGCAGGAACCAAATACCGTGGCGACTTTGAAAAACGCTTGAAACAGCTTTTAAATGCGTTGAAAAAGAAACCTGAAGCAGTGCTGTTTATTGATGAAATTCACATGATTATTGGTGCAGGCTCGAGTATGGGCAGTACCATGGATGCATCGAATCTGATCAAACCGGCGCTGGCAAATGGTTCTTTACGCTGCATCGGGTCAACCACATTCCAGGAATACCGTCAGGTCTTTGAGAAAGATCATGCTTTATCGCGTCGTTTCCAGAAAATTGATGTGAATGAGCCATCTATTTCTGAAACTATTGATATCCTACGTGGTCTGAAATCGAAGTTTGAAGATTTCCATCATGTGGAATATGAAGATCAAGCCTTAGTGTCTGCGGTAGAACTTTCTGCGAAATTTATCAACGACCGTTTCTTGCCAGATAAGGCGATTGATGTCATTGATGAAGCCGGTGCTCAGCGCCGTCTCAAAGCAGAACAAGATGACAGTTTAATCACCGTAGAAAATATTGAAGACATCGTTTCTAAAATTGCGCGTATTCCTCCGAAAACTGTCTCTAAAGATGACAAGAGTGTGCTGGAAAATCTTGAGCGTGATTTAAAACGTGTGGTCTTTGGTCAGGATGAAGCGATTGAGGCCTTGGCTTCTGCAATTAAACTGTCACGTGCCGGTTTGAAGTCTCCAGATAAGCCTGTAGGTAGTTTTGTCTTTGCGGGTCCTACAGGTGTTGGTAAAACCGAAGTGACCAAGCAGCTCGCGAAACAGATGGGTGTGGAACTGGTTCGTTTTGATATGTCGGAATACATGGAACGTCATGCAGTGTCACGTTTGATCGGTGCACCTCCGGGCTATGTCGGTTTTGATCAGGGTGGCTTGCTCACCGATGCGATTCACAAAAATCCGCATTGTGTGCTGTTGCTAGACGAGATCGAAAAAGCGCATCCAGATGTGTTTAACCTCTTATTGCAGATTATGGATCATGGTTCATTGACTGATAATAACGGGCGTAAATCTGATTTCCGTAACGTGGTCTTGGTACTCACCACCAATATTGGTGCTGAAAGTATTTCACGTGTCAGCATTGGTTTTATGGAACAGGACAATAGTAACGATAATCAGGAAGCGATGAAGAAAGTTTTCTCGCCAGAATTCCGTAACCGTCTCGATGGCGTGATTCAGTTCAAGGCATTACCAAGCAGCATTATTGAAAATGTTGTAGATAAATTCCTGACTGAACTTCAAGCACAACTAGATGACAAAAAAGTCATGTTGGAAGTGGATCAGAGTGCACGTGAATGGATGTCAGAACATGGCTATGACCGTTTAATGGGCGCACGTCCAATGCAACGTTTGATTCAGGAACACCTGAAAAAACCGCTGGCTGAGATGATCCTGTTTGGTGAGCTGGCTGAAAATGGCGGCAATGTTGCAGTATCTGTGAAAAAAGAAAATGGTAAAGCGGTTGGCTTAAAACTTGAAGTTTTTGAAGACCAGACTGCTGAACCAGCTTAATTAATAAGAAGGATCAAACCCGTGCTTGCACGGGTTTTTTCATGGACTCATATTTTAAATTATCAAATTCATATCATTTAAAAGATAAATTATGGATATTCAAGTTACCAAGCTGTTCACGACATTTTTACTGTTTTTAGTCACGGCATTGATGGAAATTTTAGGTTGTTATTTTCCCTATCTGATTTTAAATCAGGGGAGAAGCCACTGGTTATGGATTCCGACAGCTCTGGCTTTGGCGGCTTTTGTCTGGCTGTTAACCTTGCATCCAGCTGCTTCAGGACGGATCTATGCCGCTTATGGCGGTATCTATATTTTTTCAGCACTGATGTGGTTGCGCTTCGTTGATCAAGTGACTCTATCGCGTTGGGATCTACTTGGTGGCATGGTGGTAATACTGGGCGCGTTGATTATTATTTTGCAGCCGCAAGGCTTGGTGCGTTAGCAAGATATAACAGTAAACCTTATTAAAAAAGGTAGCCACGGCTACCTTTTGTTTTCAGGATTCTTGAATCCTGAATCGAAATAAATGTCTTATGTGTTTAGATTATTTTAATTTGCAATCTTTCTGGGAAATATCCGTTTTATATGTTTGTGTCTGCGAGTTCAGGCTGAGTTCAACCTTGTAAGGGTTCTCAATCTGATAGCGATGCTCAAAGAAAATTTCACAATTATTGAGCAGATTATTGCGAATGACTTTCATCACTTCTTTGCGCCCCAAGTCTTTTTCAAACTGGCTAAAATCGGGCGTGATGATCATGCCTTTCAGTGTGGTTTTATTGGCACTTAACTGTAATTGTTCAATAATCGTATTTTGATCAATCTGCAATGGTAAAGTTCTGGAATCCTCTGCACTGAGCACTGCGAGCAATTCATTCAGCTCAGCTTTTTTCTGAATTTTAAATTTGCTGTCAATAATATTTTTTTCTTGAAGATATTGGTCAAATTCAGAAGCATGCACCGGTAAGGCGACACTGCTAAAACCAGTCAAGAGTGCCAAAGCCCAATATTTTTTTTGCATTGTATAAAATCACTTTTTATTCCATTTCAACAATGATTATAAGAGCTGAGACAAAAAAAGCACCAGAGATTGGTGCTTAATTTGTGAAGATTCATCTTAAAAAATTAGTCTTTTTTCAGATTTTCATTAATCAGGAATTCAACCAAAGCTTTTTGCGCGTGCAAGCGGTTTTCAGCTTCATCCCAAACTACGGCATTTTTATGGTCAAGCAGATTTTCTGAAATCTCTTCGCCACGATGCGCAGGCAAGCAGTGCATAAACAAGCAATCCGGATGTGCAAGATCCATCAGGCGTTCATTCACCTGATAATCTGCAAAGGCTTTTTCACGGATCTTCTGCTCTTCTTCCTGACCCATGCTTGCCCAAACATCAGTCACGATCAGGTCAGCATTCACCGCTGCATCTTCAGCAGAAGGAACCAGTTCCACACAATGCGCGAATTCAGACAGGAATTTTTCTTGTGGCTCATAGCCTTTTGGCGCTGCAATTTTCAGATTAAAGCCCCACATATGTGCAGCTTCAATATAAGAGTTACACATATTGTTGCCATCACCAATCCAGGCAACAGTTTTACCTTCAATTGAGCCACGTTGCTCTACATAAGTCTGCATGTCAGCAAGTAGCTGGCAAGGATGGTGGTCATCTGTCAACGCATTAATCACTGGAACTTTTGAATAAGATGCAAAACGCTCCACGATATCATGGCCGAAAGTACGGATCATCACGATATCCAGCATGCTTGAAATCACACGTGCAGAATCTTCAATCGGTTCACCACGACCTAACTGGGTATCGCGTGAAGACAGGAAAATCGCGCTACCACCAAATTGGCTCATGCCAGCTTCAAACGAAACACGCGTACGGGTACTCGATTTCTCAAAAATCATGCCCATCACTTTACCAACAAATGGTTGGAACACTTCATTGTTATGCTGTTTGCGCTTAAGCTCAATTGCGCGTTGCAAAATCTGGTTAAGTTCTAAAGTTGATAAATCGCGTAAGGTGAGAAAGTGACGGAGAGCCATTCGTTACTCCACAATAATTGCCGAAAAACTCGATCAACAATCAGTTGTTGGTTAGTTTAAGAAAAAAATACGGAATCGGCTAATATACTATAAGCAATGAAAAATGCAAAAAAACTAGACTTTTTGATGACCGTCTAAAAAGCGATCCACACAATAACTGATGTATTTGTCGATTTCCTGATCATCTTCCTGTACCGGAATTCCCATCAGAATACGCCATTCCAGATTGCGCAAAATACCAAAATACAACTGTGCCGAATATTGCGGATTCTCGCAATGCAATAAACCTTGCGCATCTGCCTGTTCTAAAGCCGTAGCAATGGCACTTTGTACATGCACCGGGCCTCGCTCATGAATATGCTGGGCAAGTTCTGGATTGCGCTGACTCTGTTCCAGCACCAGACGCATAAAGGCCGAGTTTTCAGGTTGCATGATCTGGTGATAAAAATTGAGTAGCGTGTGTACTAAATAACTACGAAAATCCAGTGCCATCAATTCGATCGGAATACTGATATCTTCAAAAAACTTGATACGACGATAATCGCAGATGGCTTTAAACAAGCCTTCTTTATTGCCAAAGTATTTATAGATCGAAGCTTTGGAGCCTCCGGCATGCTGGACGATATCATCCAGAGAGACAGCGTCATAACCCCGTTCCACAAATAGCTCGGTTGCACTGATCAGCAGCGCAATACAACGCTCATGACCACGTTTGGTCTGTGGCAGATCTTTGGCGAGCGGTTCTAGGGCAAGGTCTTGCATAGGAGATCGTACATCAACATGACAATAAAGATTGAAACGCCATCATAGCAAATATATGCACATATTTCATAATTGCGCCAGATAAGTGCGCTATTTGCTAATTAGGTAAAGCAAAACTTAAAAATTTGACTAAAGTTTTAGAGTATTTGTTCTATCGGGTTATGGAATGAGCAAGCCAAATGAGTATACTCGAATTTCAATAATTATAGCCAAGACTGTGGAAAAGGAAGATGACAGAACAAATGTCTGCAGGTTTAAGATTTAGACAAGCGCTTGAAGTCGAGAAACCATTGCAAATTATGGGCACGGTAAATGCCTATGCTGCCATGATGGCCAAACAGGTCGGTTATAAAGCCATTTATTTATCAGGTGCGGGTGTCGCGAATTATTCTTATGGTTTGCCTGACCTGGGCATGACCAGCCTGGATAATGTTCTTGAAGATGTACGCCGGATCACTGAACGTGTGGATACACCTTTACTGGTTGATATTGATACCGGTTGGGGCGGCGCATTAAATATTGCCCGAACGATCAAACAGATGATTGCAGCAGGAGCCGCTGCGGTTCATATTGAAGATCAGGTTGCACAGAAGCGTTGTGGTCATCGTCCAAATAAAGAAATCGTATCGCAACAGGAAATGGTCGATCGTATCAAAGCTGCTGTAGATGCGAAAACCGATTCAAACTTCGTGGTGATGGCGCGTACCGATGCGCTACAAAAAGAAGGCCTGCAAGCCGTGATTGACCGTGCTTCTGCCTGTGTTGAAGCGGGCGCAGATGCGATTTTTGCTGAAGCGATGACTGATATCACCATGTACCGTACAGTATGTGATGCGGTCGGTGTGCCAGTCCTGGCGAATATTACCGAATTTGGTGATACGCCGTATTATACGGTAGATGAATTGGCTGAGCAGGGCATTGGCATGGTGCTGTATCCATTGTCAGCGACACGTGCAATGCAAAAAGCCGCACTTGAAGTGATGCGTTCGGTGCGCGAACATGGTACTCAGGTAAATGTGCTGGATATCATGCAACAACGAAAAGAACTCTACGAATTTTTAGATTATCACAGCTTCGAAGACACATTAGATAAACTGTTTAAACAGGAGAATTAAAAAAATGGCTGAAGGAAAAGTACTCACTGGCGCAGGATTGCGCGGACAAGTGGCAGGTAAAACCTCACTTTCAACAGTAGGCAAAAGTGGCGCAGGCCTGACCTATCGCGGTTATGACGTACAGGATCTGGCTGAACATTGCCAGTTTGAAGAAGTCGCTTACCTGATTTTCTTCGGAGAATTGCCGACATCAGAGCAATTGGCAGCCTACAAAGCCAAACTGAAATCCTTACGCACTTTACCTCAGGCATTAAAAGAAGTCCTTGAGCGTATTCCTGCCGACTCACATCCAATGGATGTGATGCGTACTGGCGTTTCCATGCTGGGCAATCTTGAAACTGAGCAATCTTTTGAGCAGCAACAGGATATCGCAGACCGTATTTTGGCAACTTTGCCGGCAATGATCTGTTACTGGTATCGTTATAGCCATGACGGCGTGCGTATTGAAGAAAATACCGATGATGATTCAATCGGTGCGCAGTTCCTGAATCTACTGCATGGCGAAAAGCCAAATGAATTACATGAACAGGTGATGAATGTTTCCTTGATTCTGTATGCAGAGCATGAATTCAACGCTTCAACTTTTACCGCTCGTGTGTGTGCATCAACGCTGTCCGATATGCACTCTTGTATTACCGGTGCAATCGGTTCCTTGCGTGGCCCTCTACATGGCGGTGCCAACGAAGCTGCGATGGACATGATTGAAAACTGGAAGTCGCCTGAAGAAGCTGAACGTGAAATGCTGGGCATGCTGGAACGTAAAGAAAAAATCATGGGCTTCGGTCATGCGATCTATAAGGACAATGATCCGCGTAATGGCATTATTAAAGTCTGGTCTGAGCGTTTGGCCAAAGATGTCGGTGATACGGTACTTTATCCAGTCTCGGTACGCTGTGAAGAAGTCATGTGGCGTGAGAAGAAATTATTCTGTAATGCGGATTTCTTCCATGCATCTGCCTATCATTTTATGGGCATTCCAACCAAGCTGTTTACCCCGATCTTTGTTATGTCGCGTGTGACAGGCTGGGCCGCACATGTGATGGAACAACGTGCAGACAATCGTATTATCCGTCCAAGCGCGGATTACACTGGGCCAGAGTTGCGTAAAGTAGTGCCAATCGCTGAGCGTTCTACTGCGGCTTAATCTGTTTCTGTAGTAAAAATAAAAAAAATAAGGTCTCAATTGAGACCTTATTTTTTATCGGTTTCGTTATCGGCTTAACAGTGCCGGATCTTCAATGCTATAACCTGTTTCAAAAGGAATACCCAGATACTTTACTATTACCAGAGTTTTATTTTGTCTCGGAACTTTATAGGCCTGGCTAATTTTCAAGCCTTGCTGATAACTAACCGCTTGCTGAACCGCGCTTTTTTGTAAGCCAGATTTCACTTGATATTGATAGGTCCATTTTGGCACTTTTTCCTGAGGGTCATGCCAGGCAGGCGCGCTACCTTTTTTTGTCTTTAACACCTTAAGCTGTGGTTTTGATTTTTGAATTGGATTTAATGGAACTAAACGTTTTTTGATTTTGGCAATGTCCTGATCAAACTTGCGACTGTCTTGATCATAATCGATGCGCTTGGTTTTAGGATTGATATATAAGGAATTGACCTGAACCAGTTGATTTGGTTTTTGGGATTTAAAATTATAATAATATAGTTGAGGCAAGCGTCCACGACCATCAAGATAGTGACGCATGATATAAAGCTTCTGTTCTTTGACTTCATAGCCTAGAACTTCAATATTTTGTGGACCGCCTACGGTAGCGAAAGCCAGAGTGGGCAAGCTCAGAGGGAGCAGGAGCAGTGCAGTTTTAATATTCATGGTCATTCCACCCTCAAAAAAATAGATTGGCATCTGATCATGCCAATCTATCTTAAAATACGGTAGAAATAATGAAGCTTATTCAGGCTATACAGTAACTTTGAAAGCTTAGCTGTTATTCAACAGATTGATCATGTCATGTGCAACCACAGCGGACAGTTTGTTGAGGCGTTCAAGTGGCGAGCCTTTGAGATAATACTGGAACTGATGGATTTGCGTGCCATCATTAATGGCCACAAAAAAAGTCCCTTCCGGTTTCTCTGGTGTCGCGCTACCACCTGGTTTAAGCAATCCTGTACAGGCAATAATCCAGTCAGCATCACGGAACATTTTTTTACCTGCTTCCGCCAGAGCAACCGTTACCGGCATAGATTCCGCAGTATGACTATTGATCAGATTCTTGGAAATGCCCAATACTGAAGTCTTGACACTTACATCGTAGCAGATCAAACCACCAATCAGAATTTCGGCACCTTCTCCTTTACAAATGGAGAACTGGCTACTGAGATATCCAGAACTTGCGCTTTCGATAAAGGCAATTTTTATGTTTTTCTCTTCGAGTAAGCCGCAACAGGTTTTTATCATAGTCTCTATATTTTCTTTGTGGGAGTGATTTTAGATCAATCTAGGCAGATTTTTTCCTGTCGATCAACTCCAAGTATATTTATATTTTTATGAAAGTTAAAATTTTTTTCATAGATCAGTGTAATTTCATGTTGACCTGATCGCAAATCTGAGTGGTTAAAGTTTGGGCTATTTTCAAAAATAGAGGTTTCTTCTCAGGCGGAACAGTGGTAAAAATAAAAATAAAGTGCTTAGTGAAAGTAGGGTGTTGGAATGAAAACCACAGTAAAATATGTAGTCTTAAAAAGTCTTGACTATCAATTGGGTACACCATTATTTCAGGAAGAAATTGACGCTGATGGTCAATATTTTGATCAGATACCAAGCACAATTTCTTATCAGAATTTGCAGTTCAAAGTGAAAAGCAAAGAGCTTAAACGTTTGTATCTGGCCGAAGAGCAGGAAGATACTCAAACGATTATCGTCAAAGTAGTCAATATCTAATAAAAACTGAATAGAATAAGCCTCTTTTAAAGGGGCTTATTTATTATAAATAGATTAATAAATATAATTACAAACAATGATTTGATCTAAGTTTATACCAAAATAATAAGTAAAAATATTTGAATTAAAGTCAAGGTAAATTCGAAACAGCTTAAGTTTTATTGGTGAGGTCATGTTAAGTATCGTATTTCTTCACAGTTAATAATATTCAAAAAGAATTGTATTTTTAATGTTTTATTTAATTTTTTAAAAATATAGAAGATTTAGATTTATTTGTATATATTTATAAATATCAATAGTATAGTTATTAAGTGGTTCTGTTTAATAACGCTTTTTAAATTTTATTAAAAATTTTCCTATATATGAAATAGGACTTAAGTTATTCCTTTTATTGGATAATAAATTTTTGACCTATAAAGTCTTTCATTATGTTTCTGTTGCATTATATCAGGTAATTTATGTTGCGCATTAATCTCCACTTCAAGTACTTATCTTACTATTTTTTACATTGAATTAATCTGTAACAGGTTAAAGGTTGGCGAAATCTGAAAAATGCGTAGAGTAGATATTAAGTCGAAACCTATCGGCTTTTAATTTAAAGCAAATAGTAAGGAATACCACCATGGCTAATAATCAACAGCAAGACCAACAGAAACAGCAGCAACAACAGCAACAGCAAAATCAACAACGCAATCAAGATCAGCAGCGTCAACAAAACAACCAGCAAAACCCAAATCAGCAACAAAATAACCAGCAACAACAGCAGCCGCAGCGCAATCAGCAACAAAACCAGCAAGGCCAACAGCAACAACAGCCACAGCAAAACAGTAACCAACAGCAACAAGATCAGTGAAAACCGCAGTGTTAATTCTGTTTAAGACTTACGCTCTTCATAAAAAAACCGCCTGAATCAGGCGGTTTTTTATATTTCATTGCACGATTAGACTAAGTATTTATTAACACTGAATATTGGCTTTTAGCTTGTAGAAATTCAAGGCATTGTCTAGGTCGGTGAGCAACTCTTTTTCTGTATATTCCTTGGGTGCAAGTTTTAGCAAGGCAGGCATATAGTTATTTTTATATTCTTTAGGATATTGTTCACACAGGATACGTGTTCTTTCTTCCAGACTAATTGTTGAAGAGTCAAGTTTGTCCAGATAAGCACTCAGTTGATTATCTGATTGTTCAAACTGCACTTTAATGTTTGCATCAGCTTCTGCTGCACTCTCTGCTTGCTGTTTTTGGCAGCCGCTTATTGCCAGACTCATCAATAAAGTAATTAGTATGCGATTTTTCATGCTGCCAAAATATTGTTATTGCTCATATGAAAAATTATAGAGAGAAATGACTAAAAAGAAAGCAGGGATCTATAAACTTTATGAGACATTGAACATTCATAACATCCGATATTGACTGAAATAAGGAATTTTCTCCTACAAATCTGAATTAACCTATTCTCATTTATAGGTTTAGCAATTCTTTTTGGGTTTTGGTTATTTAATCGTCTTATTTGCCCATTAAAAAGATTTTTGGATAAATTACAGTCATTTAATTAACAAAAGTAATGGTTTTTTCATATTTTGAAACATTGCATCTATATATCCTACACAGATTGGCTGCATGGCTAGTGATATCTTGGCGTCATTCTAAGAACTTAATGAAAATAATTAAAAATCAGCACATTATAGGGCCTGTTTAATTTAGGAGAGTTAAACAGGCTTTTTCTTTTCCGTCTTAAATCTGGTTTTTTCTTTGCTGATTGTATTTTTTGCTCATTCTCTTTCACATAAGTTTTCATACACAACATAAAGCCTGAAAATTCCCTCAGGAGAGATACATGAATAGATGTTATTTATATATCTCTTTTCACGAAAAGACAGGACAAAGCTATGATGAGATGTATATGCGCATTTGGCATGGGCGTAATGGTTGGCTGTTGTTTTAAATCTTGCAAAGAGAAAATGTGTCAGATGATGAGCAGCAAGCATTGTAAAAGTGATCATTGTAAAAAAGATCAGGCGACTCAAGCTGAAGAGCCTGTACAAACTTAGCCCAAAAGCTTCAATTTTACTGAAAGGCTAAACAACAGAGCTGAGTACTGAAGTTGTTCTAGATCGCTGATCCAATCATTTTATATTGAATCATTCTATATTTAAAGCAATAAAGCTTGATCCTAGATTGAGCTTTTTACACTTAGGAGAAAAACATGATGCAATTTATATTTTGTTTATTTGGTCTTCATGGTGCGACTGAAATTAACTACACGTGTGACCATGATGAGATCAAACAGTGTCGTGATTGCTTGAAAAATATTGAATAATGTGCCAAATCATCAGACATCTTAATGAAGATCAATCCCCGTTCAATCATCAGTTGGCGGGGTTTTTCTTTACTGATGAAATTTTTGGATCTAAACATAATTTCTCACAAGGAATACTTTATAAAAGAATCATTTCAATAGGATTACGTTTTGATAAATTCTTAGCTGCTTAGAACTGGAATACAATAAAATTTATGCGTGTGATCACCCATGCTCGAATTCTTGAAGCAATTCAAAAGAGGCCACAGGCTGAAACTGCATTAGCTGGTTGGCATCGAATGATTAAGGCCAATCATCCTAAAGATTTTACTGAAATGAAAAGACTTTTTCCGGCAGTGGATAAGCTTAGAAAATTTCATGTATTCGATATCGGCTCGCACGCGAATTCATATTCTTTGCTGTACCATCTACGATCAGGCTGAACAGCTTATTTGCTCAGATGGACTTTAGGGTTTGTGAAATGTAAAAGAATACTTCAAGGAAAATTTGTCTTTTTAGAAAACTGAATGTGCAACATAAATAACATTGATGTTTAGCAGTAGATGTCATATTTATCTCTTAATAGATATATGAAGGAGATGCATATGACAAATAAGCCAGAGCAAGAGCAAGAATCAAATCCGCATAAAGAATCGAATGACGACAAGGGTAATCAGGCATCTTATAAGCATGTCAAACCAGAGAAAAAACCCAATGCAGAACCAGAAAATCCATTGAGAGAGCAAAAATAGCTTTTTCATATGGACGAAGCCCTAACTTGGTTTAGGGCTTTTTAATTTCCCGATAAACCTTGAATCTCTAGGCTTTGCAATAAATTCATCTTTCATTTCAAAGAAAAATTCATGGGCTTGTTCATGATCGCAGTGCAACCAGTCATGTCGTGATTCTTCCGGAATCACAATAATCGAGCGTTTTTCGTCATTCGGGTCATGAAACTGTTTCATAAAGGGATGTTGATCTGAATTTATGGTCAGCATCGAAAATGATCTGATTTTCTCACCATCAATGTGTGCGTCATCATAAATCGCCGCCACGGTAAAAGGATTGCCATCTTCACGTGAAATGCCAAACCAGTGCGATTTACCGTCTATATATTTAGGTTCATAGAATGTATCGACGGGTACCAAAGCAAACTGGTTGTTTTTCCAGGCATGTCGGAAACTCGGTTTGGATGCCACTGTTTCAGTCCGTGCATTATAGGTATGCCGGCCATATTTCAATTCTTTCGCCCAGGCTGGAATCAGTCCGAAACGTGCGATATCCAGCTCAAACTCATCAGCACCGCGCATAATGATTGGGGCTGGCGCTAAAGGATAAACATGCGGTTTCATGCCCAGTTCGAGTTGCTCTTCATGAATATCTAATAAGGAAAGACGTTTTTTTGAGGGAAATTCATAGTTCGAGCACATAAATAACCTCTTTCATTCTAATTATTATTTGCTAAAGAATTAAAGTATAAAAATGATGGGCTCAAAACAATTCGAAATCGTAAGTATAGTTTTAACAGAAAGTAAGAATACGGATTAATATTAGTTTATCCTCTTTATAGAATAGTGCTCCTTTAAAGGACTATTCTATAAATATGAAGATTAAAATATTTGAGTTTTTAATGATTAAATACAAAAGCTCACCGGGTTATTTTGTAGGGCAGGTGTTCAAAGCTTTCCCTTGTTCAACTGAATGGATAAAGTTTCCAATTAGAAATTCACTCTGTCTTAAGGAATCACGATGATCTCCATTTTTGACTAGATGGAAGGCGATAGATTTCTGCTTCGTACATACCTGCTGATAGTAAGCATAAGTACCACGATCATCGACCAGTTGATCTTTCTCACCTTGTACCAGCAGAACCGGCACAGTCGGTGTCATATTCTCAATAGACTGTTCTTTTAAATAATTTGTCAAAGGTGCCAGATTTATATTTGATTTAAAGACAGTCTTAGGTGCTTGTTTTAGGTCAGATTGTAATTCTGACAAACAGCGACTGCGTGCATGATTAAGAATTTCTTCCATTTCTGGGCTAACTAAATTTGCTGGAGCAAGCATCGGGTCTGCAGCTTCTGCTCCTAAAAGCACAATTGGAAAAAATGCGGCGACATCAGTCGTGATTTGCGAATTGCTGGCAACATATTCAGCGATTCCTTCATATTGGTAACCGCCCGGTGCTAGTGCAATTGCCCCGCGAAGATCAAATTCAGGTGCATCTTTTTGACCGGCCGCAGCAATTTTAAGAGATGCTGCACCTCCTTGACTATGACCCATAACATACCAATTTTTACTAAAGCTATAAGGCTTTAAATGGTGGATCGCTCGTACAGCATCCACGACAGTATGTAACTGGCTTCGCGCATTCATATAAGGATGACCGCCCGGAGTGCCTAAACCTTGATAATCAGGTGCAATGACTGCATAGCCGCGAGCGAGCCAGGCATTCAATGCTTTAGCAGCGATTTGCTGATAGACATGGACTGGCCCGCCCACATAATCCCCAGAGGGTGCACATGTATCAGCAACGCCAGTTGTACCATGCGCCCAAGCCAGAACAGGCCAGCCATCTTTAGGGAATTTGCCTTTAGGTAACAGGATATAGCCTGAAGTGACAATGGGTTCGGATTTTGTGCCACGACTGCGATAATTAATTAAGAAACGTTGTGAGGCATTCGTAAACAGATCAGTATTTTGTTCTTGTATAGATAATATTGTACCCGGTATTTTTTCCGAAATATTGGATGCTTGGATTTTGCTGCTATCGGGAAGTGGAGGAGATGCTATTGCATATGTTGAACCTAAACATAAACAGCTCATGATTAATTTAATAATAGGAGATTTAATTTTCATCGCTGAAACCATTTTCCTTTTTATAATGTCATTTTTAATGTAGCAGCTTTATTTATGTTTCTAAATTAACTCTGCACAGAGTTTGTAAACTAAAGCTTTTAAGTTAAGGCGAATGAGCAGTACAACAGGTTATTTTAGTTTAGCTAATAACTTCATATAAGCACTTATATTTTAATGTGGTTCTGATCTGTGAGTAGAATTCATATCATGTCTAACCTCACTAATACGATCATAAATCACTTTTCGCATTCGGTTTATTACTCCCAGAGGTTTGTGCTCCGGTAGTGTATGCCATGGTGTAAAAGAGAGATTTTCACAAAACTTGTTTTGTTCAGGTGTATCAAAAACTTGCTGAGGAATGCGGATAGTTGCGACCTTGTAAAAAGGCGCCTCACTTTCTTGCCATTCAGTCATGGAATCTTCGACTGACATGGTGTTTGATGTTCTAGGCTGTATCAGAAACTCCATACATGCTTCACTTTTTTGCAAATGTTTGCGCAATTTTTCTCTTAGAAAATTATGATGCGGAGCATGTGGAAGAGGATCTGTCACTGTCGAACATGCTTGAGCTGAATACTTTATAGCTTGACGATCAGTGCCTATTCCTAATTGATAGGGCACCATAGACCAATATCTAGTTTGCAAAGGATTAGAAATTTTATTTCTCGTATTTAAGGCAATCCAGGTTCCTTTAGCTCCTAATGCAAAAGGAATATGCAGTTTATTAAAAAATCTATCGCTATTTATATCTTGCATAAATGACATATATCGAACTGGATCATTCACAAAAAAGACAGGATGATTGATCATAATGAAATCTTGAGTAGAGGTTTCATCATCTAAAAGCTTTTCTCCCGGTACTCCCAAAAGTTTTATCGCCATACCACGGGCATCTTTTTTAATATCTGCTTGTTGGGCATTTTTAGACCCATTAGAGAAACGAATCCAGGCTTGATATGTTTTTCCCGGAAGAAAAACACCTTGAGCCAAGTTTTTGGGAAGAGCTTCATCTACTTTGAATTCTGCGCGTACGCAACCGTGTGCTTTGGGATGGGCATCACGTAGCGCGATACCTGTGGAATACTCTTTCCGAATAGATATCTCAATTATATCTGCGATTTTTTCAGTTATGTTTGCTTCATCAGGATAAAGACTTTCACTTAAATAATGATCTATATGGGGATGAAGATTATCTTTTGGAGAGTTAGAGGTTATAGGGGAAGCGTTAGCATATGCAGCACTACAAATACTTATTACCATTAGAGGGAGGAAGACTAGACCCGAGTATAGAGGTCTTATAAAGTTAGGCATTGATTTTCTCCTTGCTATAAAGCTAGAGTTCGTTTTAATTTTTTAGCCTATGATCTGAAAATTCTTTGGACATACTTTAGCCATAAAATAATTGTAATGTCTGTGTAATTATTGATCTTCAGATTTAAAGTTCATCCAACTCCTTCCTAAAAACGTTTCCGCCCTTTATCGTGTGCTCAATATAGAAGCCGATTTATGTTCTTACTTTGATTTAACTCAGCAAAGGGTTTTTTGCTTTAGTAAAATTTATTCATAAACTTATGTAAATTTATTTTTAGACTAATACGAGATGCTCGTAGCAAAATCAAGAGTTGTCGAATACAGTGCTATAGAAATTGATTGAGTTTAACATTTTGAAAATATTAGGATATATAAATCAATGCCAGTTCTAGCAATCCAGCATAGACTCAGTGGATTTTACTTTTTTTACTATGCGATTGTCGGGGCGTTCATGCCTTTTTGGAGTCTGTATCTTGAAGATCAAGGCTTCAATTATCAGGAAATCGGCATTTTATCTTCTATTGCGATTGTTACCCGATTCTTTGCGCCGTTGATCTGGGGGTGGATTGCAGACAAATCCGGTAAACGCATGCTGCTGGTGCGTATTGCCACCTGGATGGAAGCCTGTATCTGGTTCATGATTTTTATCATTCCCAATAGCTTTCAATCTGTAGCTTTATTGATGCTGATTTTCAGTTTCTTTCAGAATGCTATTCTGGCTCAGTTTGAAGGCGTGACTTTATTCTGGCTCGGGGAAAAAAGAGCAGAACTCTATGGCAAAGTACGAAAATGGGGATCAGTCGGCTTTATTATCGGTGTATTCTGCTTGGGCACCGTCTTTGAAATTATTAGCATCAGTATGTTACCCGTCTTGTTGCTGTGTATTTCATTTCTGGCCTTTCTCTGGTCATTTATCATTAAAGAGCCCACGACAGCACCTACCGCACAGAAACAGCTCGAACCCTTATGGCCAATATTCAAACGCCCAGTGGTGTATAGCTTTTTCCTGATTGAATTGATTCTGCTATTTTCACACGCGCCATTTTATAGTTTTTATAGCAATTATCTCAGTCAGGCGGGATTTAGCACCAGTCAGATCGGGCTGCTCTGGTCAGTCGGGGTCATTGCGGAAATAATCATGTTTGCCTATGCGACGTTCTTTCTGACACGGTGGTCATGGCGTCATCTGGTCACGCTATGCTTGTTAATGACAGGATTAAGATGGTTCATCGTCGGAGTCTTTCCTGCTTCATTTATGGCACAGTTTTTTGCTCAAACGATTCACGCTTTAAGTTTTGGTTTATTTCATATGATTGCGATGCGAGTGATTTTCCAGAATTTTTCTGCAGGGCAGCAAGGACGTGGACAAGCGCTATATAGCACGATGTGGGGCGTTGGCGTGGCGAGTGGCAGTATTCTGGCTGGGCATTATTGGGATCAAGTCGGCGGCACATCTATTTTTATCGCTGCTGCAGTATCGACTTTGCTTGGCTTGTTACTGATTTTCGGATTGCCAAATAAAGTCGAACTGCAAAAACAGGCTTGAAAATATCATCTCAGTATTAAATACGGATTTTGGCGTATTGCCCAAACCACGGTTGTGCCTGTTCCAATTGGGCTGCCAGTTGTAATAGCAGATCCTCACGGGCAAACGGCGCAATAAACTGTGAACCGAGCGGCAGGTTTTGTTCATTCCAGTACAGTGGTACAGACATCGCTGGGAGTCCGGTAATATTGGCCAACTGGGTAAAAGGCACCCATTTTAGATTTTCTTTCACAATCTGGTCGACCAGTTTACCTTGCGCCAGCAAATGTGCTTTATTTAGTTTCAATAAAGCTTTAAGAATCGGTTTCTGCCAGTTTGGTGTTTTGACCTCACCATTTTTTGGCGCCACTGTCGCCGTTGCAGGCGTCAGGTACAGATCATAATTATCAAAGAAATGATTCATCTGGGTCACGTACTGGCCCCAGTTATTCAGGTTCTGGATATAATCAATCGCGCTGGTTTTGGCCCCAAAAGCCGCCAGCGCTAAAGAGTCCAGTTCAAAATCATTCGATTTGGACGGATAGCCTTTCTGGATTTCATCCAGCATAAATGAAAACTGGCTAAACCAGGTGGTAATAAAATCCTTGGCCAGTTGCATGCCATCAATGGCTGGACGGTCTTCGACCACTTCATGGCCCAAAGATTCTAGCAATTTGGCTGTTTGTTCAATGGCTTTAATGGCATCCTGCGAAACAGGTGTGCCAATCGTAGAATAAGTGCTAAACGCAATTTTCAGTTTTTTTGGCGGTTGCTGAATCACATCCAGATAATGATGCTGTGGACGCTGAATCTTAAACAGTGAACTATGATCTTCACCATGGGTGGCATCCAGCATTGCAGCACTATCCCGTACCGTTTTGGTCAGTACATGCTGAATCGCGGCGCCATGCATGGCTTCACTCATTTGTGGTCCCCAAGGCGTGCGGCCACGACTCGGTTTCAGGCCAAACAGGCCGCAATAGGAAGCGGGGATACGTATCGAGCCGCCACCATCACCAGCACCCGCAATTGGTACAATTCCGGCAGCCACGGCAGAAGCGGAACCACCGGACGAGCCGCCGCTATTATGCTGTAAATTCCACGGATTTTTACAGCTGCCCCAAGCATCTGGTTCAGTAATACCTTTAATCCCAAATTCAGGAGTATTGGTACGTCCAAAAGTCACAATCCCGGCTTTTTCCCAGCGATTGACAATCTCGGCATTGGTCTCGGCGATATAACCAATCCGTTTTAAGCCCTGACAACCATAAGAAGTTGGATAACCGGCATATTCCTGAAACAGGTCTTTAACCAGAAAAGGCACACCGGCAAAAGGTCCGGACAGATTTTGCTGGCTCCGTTTCAATGCATGCTCATGCATCGGAATAATAATTGCATTTAGCTCGGGATTGGCAATTGAGCTACGCTCTAGTGCAGCAGATAAAAGTTCACTTGAATGTACTTGTTTATTGGCGACCAGATCAGCCAGTCCTAAACCGTCATATTGCAGATATTCTTCAAATTTCATTGCCATTCCCTAGTGTTGCTGCTTCAAGGTTGTAGATCATTTAGGCTCAAGATGCAAGCACCACCTGATTTCGCCCACGATGTTTGGCCTGATACAAGGCTTGATCTGCAATATTGATCAGGTTTTGCAGGTCTTGGGCCTGCGGTTCATTTTGATGAGTGATGCCCACACTCACGGTAATATACAGGGGCGAGCCATCTGATTGATAAATAGGGGTTTTTTCCACCAGATCACGAATCCGTTCTGCAATAAGACGTGCTTCTGATGGTTCGGTATTCCAGAGTAACAGCACAAATTCTTCCCCACCAATTCGTGCAAACAGATCTTCAGCACGTAAATTGCAGCGAATGATTTCCGCAAAATGTTGCAGCACCTTGTCACCGACATGATGGCCAAAATCATCGTTCAGACGTTTGAAATGATCAATATCCAGCATGATGACCGAAAATTCCATTCTGTTGGCATATTGCAGTAAATATTCACCTTTCTGAAAGAAAAAATGACGGTTCATGGTGCGGGTCAGACTGTCGTGATTGGCCAGATACAAGACCCGTTTAAACAGCTCATTGCGGTTTTGACTAATAATACAAAGAATAAGCGGCGATAAGGCCAGCATAAACAGCCCGATCCGGAGCGAAATATAAATCGTAGAATCTGCCAAGGTGTCATGCGTTGTGGCATAAAACCGCGTCAGGCTGTAATAGGTTAAAATAGTCACAAACGCATTAATCAGTGTCATGCTAAACAGGCGATAGGTCAACGCAGCCCAGATCAGTGCAGCCAGAGGGTAGAGCATTGCGCCGGGGCCTGCAAAAATATTGGTAATGATGACACAGGCCACGACTGAAGATGCAGGTAAAAAATAGCTGAAGTAATTACGTTTTTGACGACGGTTTTTAAATAGATACTGCATGTCTTTTATTCTTGGGAATGCCAAGATTAAAGGGAGAAACACAATATAATTCACCATTTCACCGGTCCACCACAGACCAAAATCAATCCATAAATTCTCTTTGGTCATGAATGAATTGGGTAGATTTGGCAAGGTGAGAACTGCAAAAGCCGCACTGGCCAGACAGCCTGCAAAAGCGAAGATGCCAAATAAATGAACGAATGTATAACCAGTATTATAGTATTTGTAATTAATCTTGAAATATCGAATAAAAAATATCGAGACAATAGTGCTGATCAGATTAGACAAGGTAAGAAACAGGCTTTGTAATAGGCTGTTCCCGGTGATCAGATCTGCAAACATAAAAGCGCTGAATGCACCAAGCCAACCTCCCATATTATTTAAATGTGGAAAGCGTAAGAACAGGGCTAACAAGGCAGCATTGGCCGGCCACAATAAGGCCAGATACTCAATTGGTCTGGTTGCGATCCCAATAAAACAACAGACTAAAACAGCGAAAACAATGACAAAATAAGCATAGGTTTCATGATTTAATTGTTGTTCTGTTATTCGAGCTAATTGCAAATTTAAAATCCTATTCAAATTTTTAAGTGTGAATGATCACTTTGTTCAGCAACTAAGTTTGACCCAAAATATAATTTTATTGTTTGATTAATCTGTTATTAATGCGAACTATTAAGATTCTTATATACGAAATATATACAAAAAAAGTCAGAAAGGAAATCCATGTTTTTAAACAATGTGATAAATAATTTCTGACTCTGTATTGAAATTGCGTTAGAGCGGGACACGATCCCAAAAAATATGATAATTTAGAATCAATTGTTAACAAGATGTCGGTAAATATGAAAAAAATATGTCTTAGCCTTATCTTACTCATGAGCTCACCTTGGCTAATGGCGACAGAAAATAAAAAACCAGCGAATGCTCCTGCTAAAGCTGCTGAAATCCCAAATACATTTACTGTGAAAACCCGTCCGGAAATTGTCGGATTGTGGGGAATGGAAATCCCGAATAATAAAAAATGTATCGAATATTATAATTTTAAAGGCAATAATAATGTGGTGATTAAAAGTGGCGATGAGTGGACGTCGGGGCTATATGACTATCAGCCGGCACAGGATCCTTCGCAGCAGATTCCAGCGCTGATTCTGCAAGTAAAATATGACAATAATGAAAAAGACTGTTCAGGCAATCAGGTGGATCAGTCTGGTGAAATTTCGCAATATTTTGTGAAATGGCAAAACCCTTATACCATTAACTTCTGCGCCAATGAAAAAGCCGAACAATGTTTTGCTGTGCTCAGACGCGTATTGCCTTAAATTGCAAACAATAAAAAAACCGCTGAATGACAGCGGTTTTTTTTATGAGCTTTGATTTAAGCTTTGTCTTCAGCACCTTCAAGCTGCTTTAACAAATGCTTCTCTAGGTAATGAATATCCATTGCCTGTTTGCAGAAGTTTTTATCCTGAAGGATTAAATCTTTATGCAAAGGAATATTGGTTTTAACGCCAGTCAAAATCATTTCTTCCAAAGCATTTCTCATTCGAGAAATAGACGTCTCACGATCCTTACCATGCGAAATCAGTTTGGCAATCATCGAGTCATAATACGGCGGAATGCTATAGCCTGGGTAGATGTGCGAGTCTAAGCGGATACCTGCGCCGCCTGGTGCATAGAAGCTCTCAATCTTGCCGGGTGAAGGCAAGAAGGTTGATGGATCTTCTGCGTTAATACGGCATTCAATCGCATGTCCTAAAACCTTGACATCTTCTTGCTGAATATCCAGACCTAAGCCGCCAGCAATACGCAATTGCTGTTCGATAATATCGATACCCGTGACCATTTCAGTTACCGGATGCTCAACCTGAACACGCGTATTCATTTCAATGAAGAAGAACTCATCATCTTCAAACAGGAATTCGAATGTACCTGCACCACGATATTGCATCAATTTACAGGCATTGACACAGGCTTCTAGAATATCAGCACGTGCTTGCTCTGGTAAGTTCGGTGCTGGTGCTTCTTCCAGTACTTTTTGATGGCGACGCTGTAGTGAACAGTCACGATCATACAGATGAATCGCATGACCATTACCATCAGCAAGTACTTGCACTTCGACGTGACGTGGCTTTTGCAGAAAACGTTCCATATAGACCGTATCATCACCGAACCACATTTCTGCATCACGCTGTGCAGCCTGAACAGATTCCAGCAGGGTATCGACATTTTCTACGATACGCATACCACGACCACCACCGCCAGAAGCAGCTTTTACAATCAGTGGAAAACCGATCTCTTTGGCTTCAGCCATGGCATTGTGAATCGTTACGGCATGGTCGCAGCCCGGTACTGTTGGTACACCAGCTTTTTTCATGGCAATAATGGCAGAAACCTTGTTTCCCATTAAACGAATATGTTCCGGACGCGGACCAATAAAGATAAAACCAGAATTTTCTACGATTTCTGCAAATTCTGCATTTTCAGCGAGGAATCCATAACCAGGATGGATTGCATCTGCGCCGGTAATTTCAGCAGCTGTAATAATCGCAGGAATATTCAAGTAGCTGTCACTGCTCGCACCAGGGCCGATACATACTGCTTCATCACAGAAACGTAAGTGCATCAGGTCCTTGTCTGCGTCAGAATAGACACCTACAGTTTTGATCCCTAAAGTTCTGCAAGCACGGGTGATGCGTAACGCAATTTCACCACGGTTTGCAATTAAAACTTTTTGCAACATTATAAATCCCCGGGGTGATTAAGCGCGGTAGCGGAAAAGTGGTTGACCGAATTGAATCACTTCACCATTTTTCACCAGAATTTCTTCAATCACACCGCTTTGAGTAGCTTCAATCGGGTTCATGATTTTCATTGCCTCGATAATACCCAGCGTATCGCCTGCAGAAACGGTCTGGCCAACTTTAACAAATGTCGGTTCACCTGGGCTTGGTGCTGCATAGAACACGCCGACCATTGGTGAAGTTTCAACTGCGCCACGAGGAGATTTTGCTGCTGGCGCTTCGGCTGCTGGTGCAGGCATAGCAGGAACAGCTGCTGCAACCACTGGATTACGACGAGTTAATGCAATCGACTGATCGCCTTCTTTAACTTCGATCGCCTGTAAGTCAGATTCAATCATCAAGTCGATGAGTTTCTTGATTTTACGGATATCCATGAGACAGTATTCCTAATTAAGATTGTGTAGAAGGTTGTATTTTTTCAATGATATAGTCGAGGGCAGCAGCATAGCCTTTTGCACCTAGACCACAAATCACGCCGATGGCTTTATCGGACAAGTACGAATGATGTCGGAATGCCTCACGTGCATGCACATTAGACAGATGGACTTCAATGAAAGGAATGGCAACGCCAAGAAGGGCATCGCGAACCGCAACAGAGGTATGAGTCAATGCTGCCGGATTAATAATGATATATTGAACGCCGTCTTGCTGAGCTTGATGAATTCGGTCAACAATGGCACCTTCCCAGTTGCTTTGGAACGTTTCGAGTTGTAATGTGGCCTTTTGAGCCTGAGTAATCAGTTGCTGGTTAATATCGTCAAGACTAAGGTGACCATAAACTTCCGGTTCGCGCTTCCCAAGCAAGTTTAAATTCGGTCCATGAATAACCAAAATGGTCGAACTCATCCAGCATGCTCCAATTAAAAAGTATCGGGGTTTGTTTGCAAGATGTCTGCAAACTCTGCTTATTATTGCATGATTTTCTACATTACTATTTATAATTTCTTTGAATTAACGTAGAAAGCATATAGCAAACAGTGGCGCTATAATGAAAACTTTGCAGAGATTTGGCAATGTTAAAAAATTACAATTCGCTGGGTATTCAGATTATTTTCATTGTAAACCCAATTGGCAAAAACAGTTAATATCCTTTATGTAACTGTATCTTCATGTTAACGCTAAATTCTTCCTTTTAGTGATATTTTTAGTTTTGAACAAGAGTTGTCTGGCTGATTTTACTGCAATGTTCGACTTCTATAGCATAGAAAACTCTTTACATTCTGACTTTAGAGTTGTGCTGATGATCCTCTTTATATATAAGCTATCGACCGTTTCTCAAAACTTGATGAAAATTTAAAAATATAAGATAAGACAATATGTTAATGATATTTTCTCTTATTGTACTTGGATTTTCCTAGGTCTATTCTTCCAATATATTGGAATTAATTACATCATTTTCAATTCAAGTATTCATGACAGACACTGTACAAGAATCTATTTCTTCTTCCGGAGATAAAGGTTAAATCTCAGCGGGTTTAAGATAAAACGCTCGACTTATATGCCTCGTATTTATAGACGCATGAAATGACGAATGTGTTCATCTTCAAGCCTTCTACATAGTGAAGCCATTAATCGCCTAACGCTTAGATAGTGGCAAAAACACATACATTTGTTGATATTTTGCTCGTCATCATCTTTGCAGAAGAGTTTAAAAGTATTGAAGAGCGTAAAGATTGAACCAAATAGATCTGATTGAAGCGGAATACGGGCTTAAAGCAAAATTTCTCTAAACTCACCGCATCTAAATTAACTTCTTGAGCTAATCTTTATATAATCATGCGATTCCTCTCAAACAAGACTTTCTATGACACCTGCATGCAAACTATTAAAAGCCAATAAAATCGAATACAGCATTCATGAATATGAACATGATGCCAATGCCAAAAGTTTCGGGTTAGAAGCTGCTGAAAAATTAGGGCTTTCGGTGGAAGAAGTCTTTAAAACTTTATTAGTCACGGATGATAAACAGTATTTTGTTGCCATATTGCCGGTACATCATCAGTTAAATCTGAAAAAAGTAGCGCAGGCCGTAGGATGCAAAAAACTCCAGATGGCAGATCCTAAACATGCAGAACGCTTGACCGGTTATCTGGTCGGCGGAATCAGTCCCATTGGTCAAAAGAAACGATTAAAAACGGTGATTGATGCCAGCGCAGAACAGTTGAATACGATCTATGTCAGTGGCGGTAAAAGAGGCTTGGATATCGGAATAAAACCAGCTGATCTTGCCAATGTGCTCAATGCACAGTTTGTCGATGTACTGGATACATAAGATCGAAGTACGATGATCACCTAAATTCATAGAACCTGAAGTAATAAATTTAAAATAGCTGCATATTTTTTGGTCGGAAATAACAGTAAATCATTTTATACGTTTGTATATTAGATAAGTTAAACACAGCCTGGCTGTGTACACAACAAGGAATGAAAACAAAAATATAAATTATTATGCAGAGCATAATGGATGAAAATTCAAAATAAAAAATGGCCACGGTTCTGTCTGACATTATCTGCGATGGCGATGCTATCTGCGTTGCCAAGTGTACAGGCCGCTTCTGCGCCTTCAGCTGTACCTGCCAATTCACAGCAGGTTTTCTTTGTCGGAAATAATTGGGATGGCACGGTAACCGTGATTCGTCCATCGGGTGATTTTGGCAAAATTGGCGTCATTAACATGATTCCTGATCGTAAAGAGCGCCTTAAAGAAATTCACCTGAATCCAATCAAACTGATTGCTTATACTTATATTCAGGCCACAGCCGGTGAAGGCAATGACCAGCTGGTGGATGATATGTACTCGACACCAGATGGATAGTCAGTCGTTGCATCACGCCCAAGTTTCGCCGATGTGGTATCAATTAATATCAAAACCGGCAAGATTAACTGGCGGACGCCTGTAGAAGGCTTCCGTGCTGACCATATGGCGGTATCACCAGATGGGCAACGAGTCGCCGTATCTGCATCTTCAGGAAATGTGGTGCATGTATTGGATATCCATACCGGTAAAGAGTTAGGCCGTTTCAGCACTGGCGATAAACCGCATGAAAACATTTACTTCGATGGCGGCAACAAGATCCTGAACTCTGCCATCGGCAATGTTGAAACCTCGATGGATGCACAGTGGCAAGACTTTACTAAAGGTAAGCGTTTTATCACTATCGCAGATGCCAATACGCATCAGGTGGTAAGAAAAATCGATTTCAGGCCTGCATTGGATGCATTTGGTCGAAAAGATTTGTCCAACTCAGTACGACCAATGGTATTTAGTAAGGATGAAACCAAACTGTATGCCCAGGTTTCATTTTTTAATGGGCTGATTGAGTACGATCTGAATCAGAACAAGATTAGCCGGATCGGACAGCTGCCTGGCAGTGACAGTATTCCGAAAGACCGGACAAAATGGGTGAATGATTCGCGTCATCATGGCCTATCAATCAGTGCTGATGGTGAAAAGCTCTGTGTCGCCGGTACCATGGATAACTACGCTA
This sequence comes from Acinetobacter sp. AS5, assembly GCF_048957595.1. Taxonomy (NCBI): domain Bacteria; kingdom Pseudomonadati; phylum Pseudomonadota; class Gammaproteobacteria; order Moraxellales; family Moraxellaceae; genus Acinetobacter; species Acinetobacter sp. AS5. The sequence continues at coordinate 157,550 of NZ_JARDAL010000002.1, forward strand.
CGATTGTAGATCGCAAAACACTGACAGCCGGGAAACTGATTTCTGCAGATAAACCTTATTGGGCAACGCGAAGCCCGGATGGTCGTAGCTGTGTAATTTCAGAAAGTGAAACAGATGTAGTCACAGTGATTGATTTTGCCACAGGCAATAAAGTGCTGAGTGTACCGGTAGGAAATCATCCACAACGCGTTCGGATTGGTTATGCACCAGCAGACTGGTCAACGCCGTAGTCAATCGTCGATTAGTGAAAAAGACAGCTTTTTGATAAAGGTTGTCTTTGTTGAGCTGAGGACATAAAAATGAATGATAAAACAATTCTGTTCTATGTAATGATCGGATTGCTCTTGTTTGGGACTTTAGTGGGTATTGGTTATCAGGTACGACAAGAAATCTATCGGACGAATTTTACTGATCAGACCCATTCTGATCCGGTCCTGCCAGTTGAAAAATCGGCAAGCTATATATCTGTTAACTCTCCTGAGAATAGTCAAACTACGAAGAAGAAACAGAACGATACGGTTGCAAAGCAAAGCGAATTATCAAAGCAACAAGAACAGTTATATCTGGACTTTACTCAGATCATTAACGCTTTAAGTGAGGGACAACGACCAAATCCTCAACAAGTCAGTTTGTTGATCAGTCAGCAGCAAAAACTGGTAGAGGCCCAACTGGTGAGCAAGGCCGAAGCGAAAGCACAAATTGAGTTTCTGATTAAAGTTCTGCCTGAAATGGATCATGAATTGCATCGGGCGTTGCGAGTATTAGAACAAACTCGAACTTGACGAATTAGATCCAGCTGTATCTTTCATTATTCTCAGTCTGAAAATTGCTCTCATAAAAAAAAGCCCAAAAAATGATCTGGGCCTTTAAATACACACTATAGAAAGCTAAGTATCTTTATAAACAATTTGCAGGCTTGGGTACACCAGCCAAACGGCTTAAGTGACGGGCCACCAGACCAGTATTAAACTTTTCTTGAAGCATGGCATTATTGATATCGGCACTGACAGTTTTCATTAAAAATTTAATCAGTGGTCGTGTTGCTGGTGAATGACCAAACTGCTGATAGAACTGACGTACCGCTTGCAGAATTTCAAAATGCCAAGGAGTTAAGCTCAGTTCCAGACTATCGGCCAGCACTTGAGCGACTTCTTCATTCCAGATGGTATAGTCAACCAGATGGCCATCTTGATCCAATTCTAAATTCATATCTAACTCATTTATTATTTCATTGAAATGCAGCGATTAAACTCGAGGCAAAGATCTGCAAAATCCGCATAATTCAAAAGCTTTATCTGATCAGGCAAAGGCTGTACTAATAACTCCGCATCATTTTTCAGTATGTGAATTTTCGGCAAGCTTTGAAGAAATGAATGCTCTAGCAGCAAAACCGCTTCACCCATCAGCACGACCTGATCACCCATTGTATAAGTTTGAGCCAGTTGCTCTAGGATCTGCGCTGTTGCCGAATAGCTGGATTGGATCAGATAAAGTGTGTGATTTGACATTTTTATATCCTTGTTCCTTACCAATACATCACATGATCAAAGCTTTGAATAAATTCAGAATTAAGCTCAATAAATTCGATTTCTTGTTCGCTCTGTGCCACAAATGAGGAATGCTGGTTTTTTTTCTCAATCAGAATCGGAGTGAGATCATAAAACTCGAAACTGTCGACCATATTTGATGCCAGTTTGAATGCATGATGCACCTGGTCAAATTGCAGGTCTGAATGCAGCAAACTGAGGGCAGCACTTTGTAGCAGGACTTTAACTTCTGCGCCAAACGTTGCCAGGACCATGGTAGCCGATAGGCTTTCATGCACCTGCAGACTGGTCAGATTGGCTTGGGTTAATATAACAAGTACAGATTTCACACAAGATTCCTTGGAAAAGCAACACATTCTAAAAAATGAAACATCTAGAATTGAATGAGACGTTGTGAGGACTGAACAGCATCGGCAAGTTCACCTAAACCGACCAATTCAAAGGCATCTGCCAGATTATGCTGCTGAATATTGTGACGTCGAGCATTGTCCAGATCTGTAATTCCACGTGCCAATGCTGCACTTACACAGACCGGGAGGCGAATCTGTAGCGCTTGCCATGCATGTGTAAGATGACGTTGATCGTCGGGTACCCATTGCAATGCATTTGCGACCGATACGCCGTCCTGATAGAAGAATACACGGAATGCTTCCTGTTTATCTTGCAAGGCCTGAGCCAAACCCAGGGCATGCCAGGCATAAATGGAAGTCGGTGCGGAGGTAACAAGAATTAAGGTGCTCATCGAAATTCACTACAGGCTTGATCAATAGCAACAGATTGATCTTGGCTTCATCAGAAAGTAGGTAGTATAAATGATTTTAGTGACGGGTGGATTAGGATTTTTAGGCTCACATATTGCTTTAAGTCTGTTAGCACAAGGACTAGAGGTCATTGTGGTCGATAATTTGGCCAATGCTAACTTACAGACTCTGGAGCGCCTCGAATTTATTTCTGGTATGTATGTACCTTTTATCAAAATTGATATTCGCAATACGCCAGCATTGAACAAAGTCTTTGAGCAGCATTCGATTCAGGCTGTGGTGCATACCGCAAGTTTTAAATCACTGGAAGAATCAGTATTAAAACCACTTGAATATTATAATGATAATGTTAGCTGTATTATGAGTCTCATGCGTGCCATGCAGCGTACCGGCGTGCGTCATCTGGTACATTTATCCAGTCTGGCGGTATATGGACAATCTGGTGCAGACTTAAGCGAAGATCTGCCTTTTAACTTCACTTATCCGAATCCCTATATCAAATCGCAACAAATGGTTGAGGAAATTATCCGGGATACTGCCAAAACTGATAATGAATGGCGGATTGCGATCCTACGTCTGTCCAATATCGCCGGCGCCTTTGAACACGGTGTGCTGGGGGAAGCGGTGCCACCTTTACCGAAAAATATTTTGCCTTTGGCGATGCAGGTCGCTGCACAGCAACGTGAATATCTGGAATTACGCCGTCAGGCCCATACTGCGGATGGCACAGTAGAACGCAGTTTTCTGCATGTCGCAGACTGTTGTGATGCCGTGATCAAGTCCTTGCAATGGCTATCACAACAGCAGGAATTAAAATGTGAAGCCTTTAATATTGCCGGTGAATTGATTTCCATACAGGATTTGCTAGATCAACTGGCTGAAGTGACTCAGTCTGCAATCAAAACCATGGATGCTCTGCCATACCCACATGCGGAAATGGATCAATTGGGGGCGAACATTGGAAAAGTGCGAAATATCCTACATTGGCAACCTCAGCGTTCACTCAGAAAGATGCTTGAGGATGAATGGTTGTTTTATCAGAATATGCTCAGAGGGCAGTAAGTAAGAGTATTTAGCTTATATTTGATAATAATTATCATTTACATGGTTGTTGTAATCGATTACTTTAAATAAATAGATTAAATCATTGATATAGAAATTCCTAAGATCCGTAACAGGCAAGAAGAATTGAGGTTGAACATGCAAACACGTATTGAACATGACACGATGGGAGAAGTGGCTGTACCGAGCGAGGCTTTATGGGGCGCTCAGACTCAGCGTAGCTTGCAAAATTTCAAAATTGGCAATGAGCGTTTGCCACGTCCAATGATTCGTGCCATGGGACTCGTCAAAAAAGCTGCGGCCTTGACCAATGCCGAGCTGAACCAGATTTCCCAAGAACTGTCACGCTACATTGTAGATGCGGCAGATGAAGTCATCAGCGGGAAATGGGACAGTCAATTTCCACTGGTGGTCTGGCAAACCGGTTCAGGTACGCAAAGCAATATGAACTGTAATGAGGTGATTGCCAATATTGCCAACCAGAAACTGGGCAATCATTTAGGGGCACAAAAACCGGTTCATCCGAATGATCATGTCAATCGTGCCCAATCTACCAATGATTCATTTCCGACTGCGATTCATGTGGCTGCGAGTTTGCAGATCAATGAACTGTTAATTCCGGCTGTCACACGTTTACGCGATACTTTATATGCCAAATCTCAGGATTTTGCCGATATTGTAAAAATTGGCCGGACACACCTACAAGATGCTACGCCTTTAACCTTGGGGCAGGAATTCAGCGGTTATGTCTCTCAACTTGATCATGGACTTCTTCGTCTAGAACAGGCCTTAGTTGGCTTATATGAATTGCCATTAGGCGGTACAGCGGTTGGTACCGGTCTAAATGCTCATCCTGATTATGCTGTTCAGTCTGCTAAAGTTCTGGGACAGTCAACTGGATTGCCATTTGTGACTGCGCCAAACAAATTTGAAGCGTTGGCAGGCCGTGATGCTGCGGTATTCGCGTCTGGTGCATTAAAGACTTTAGCGGTTAGTCTGAATAAGATTGCCAATGATATTCGTTGGCTGGCCAGCGGGCCACGTTGTGGTTTTGGTGAATTGCGTATACCTGAAAATGAACCGGGTTCTAGCATCATGCCGGGTAAGGTGAACCCGACGCAAAGTGAAGCGATGACCATGGTCGTGGCGCAAGTTCTCGGCAATGACACCACCATTAACGTGGCAGGTGCATCAGGGAATTTTGAGCTGAATGTGTTTATGCCGGTCATTGCCTATAACCTGCTGCAATCCATCCAGCTTTTAGGCGATGCGTGTAACAGTTTTAATGATCATTGCGCCGTAGGCATTGAGCCGAATCATGAGAAAATTGAACATTTCCTGCATGATTCTTTAATGCTGGTCACAGCATTGAATCCGGTGATTGGTTATGAGAATGCAGCCAAGGTTGCCAAAACAGCCTATAAGGAAGGAAAAACCTTAAAACAGGTGGCTGTTGAACTGGGTTTAGTCACTGCTGAACAGTTTGATGAAGTAGTGCGTCCTGAACAGATGGTCTCACCGAATGCCAAATAAGGGCTGCAGCGCTTTTATTTTCAATCTTTCCGCCTGTTTTATCATGGAATAGTCAGCAGTGGTTTTTATCTCAGGCAGAGTTGCGTACAATAGTGCTAGATGAGATTAACCACTGATGATTGTTTTATGCTTGATATTTATTTAACAGATGTTCAAAGAAAGGTGCAATTCAAGGATTATCCAGGTGAGCATCCTGTTAAATTTATTTTGAATTTCAAAAAGATTTTCCCGAGTGTGATGGAACTTCTTTTACCTGTACTCCCGGATAATGAAAATCTGGAAGAAATGTCTTGGGAATCGACCAGCGAAGATTTTGAGACCTTCCAGATGTTCTTAACCGGATGGGGTATTATCGAACTGCGTTTGAAAGCGATTACCCAGTTTAAAGATAAAGCATTTGCGGATCGTCTGGTTAAACAAGCCCAACAGAAACGCAAAGACTATCAAAAGCAGCAGACTAAACTGACTACAGTTGAACTGGATTATCTGTTTATGCATGAGATGCATGCTCTGATTGATGCAGAGCTGGTTGAGCTCGGTGAGAAATTCTATTTACCGATTTTACGTGAGTTGTGGAAGACTAAAGTATCTGCTCAGGTGTTGAACGCGAAGTTTTAAACTGGTTTTTTTAGCTTTTATTTATAAAATTAATCCTCCAATTTTGGGGGATTAATTTTATCTGCAATATGAGATTTATTTCATGATGTGCTATTCCTTAGAATAGCCTAAGCAAGATTGAATTTGGGGGTTGAACATCTTTATTCTTAAAATTTTGATCAATAATAGCGCATGTTGAACCATAGTTTAACATCAGGCTCTATCATAGGGCAGCAGTTTTAACGATTGTTCAAAAAATAGATGAAAATGATCATTTTTAGCTAAAAAATATATAAAAATATCAATTAAATAGCCTAGTAATTGAGTCCATTATTTTTTAAGGTATATAGGCTTTATCTCACGTTAAAGCAAAAGCTCCATTGATTAGCTATCCTTCATAAAAATAACTGAAGGTTCAAATTTTCCCGAAGATATATCCCAGGATTTTCAAAAATGTCGAATCAGTTTTTAGATTTAATTACTAAACGCCGTACTATTTATGCCATTGCCAAGAATGTTGAACAATCTCCTGAACATCTAACTGATTTGATTCAGACTGCAATTAAGCAGAGCCCATCTTCTTTCAATTCTCAGTCTTCACGCGCCGTCATTTTATTCAATTCGGAACATGAAAAGTTCTGGGGCTTCGTCGCAGATAAATTAAAAAGCTATGCCAAAGATGAAGAAAGCGCTGCAAGAACCACAGCAAAAATGGCAAGTTTTGCGGCAGGGCTAGGCACTGTTTTATTTTTTGAAGATCAAACAGTTATAGAAGGCTTACAGGAACAATTCCCATCTTATGCTGATAACTTTCCAATCTGGGCAGAGCATTCGACTGCGATCGCGCAATTTGCAACGTGGACAGCATTGCATACAGAAGGTCTGGGCGCATCATTGCAGCACTACAATCCGATCGTGGATGAACAGGTACATGCGGAATGGGACATTCCATCGAACTGGAAGTTGCGTGCACAGTTGGTCTTTGGTTCGATAGAAGGCGAGCCACGTGCCAAAGATTATCTGGCGGATGAAGAGCGCTTTAAAGTCTTCCAATAAGCTGAGATCCATATCTGCGCTTAACACGGTTTAAGGGCAGATATTTTTTAGATCTCGACGAAATCCCAATCAGCTTCATTAAAATTAAGTTAAAATAGCGCGCTAATGAATGATGAGTAAGACCGAATGTCGAAAAACACGCAAAACCTGTCACCGTTACAAGAACTGATCGCAGAGCAAAAGCTACTTTGTGAAGAAGTAGGCTCGGCTTATGTTGAAGTCACGGGGGATGATGTTGTTGCGGTGGCCGTACATACCTTAAAACAGGATCCGATTGTCGGCATCCGTAAAAAGCCTGAAACTGATGAAAATATCAGCTGGTACATTTATGGCGGAGAGCCTTCAAGTGAAGAGGCTTTTGAAACCATGACAGTACGTGAATTACAGGACATCGCACCAGAAGTTTTACCGTATCTGGCTCTGGAAACAGGTTTTCGTTTCATGATTGATGCCGATGATTATGAAGATGTCTGGAAAGAAGAAATTTAAATGCTAAAAAAATCATCTTTCATTTGTGCTGGATTATTATTAGGACTGAGTAGCGTGGTCTTCGCACAGCGGCTTTCACAAAGTGCCTATGATGAGTTTATTTCAGCACAGACTAAAATCGTGAATGAAACCAAATACATTTTAGATGAAGATGATCAAAAGGCAGATGCACAAACTCAACGTCAGGCTTTCTGCAAACGACTGAAAGCCTATCAGGATATTCAAAAGGTGTCCGAAGAAAACAGCAGTCTGAATATGGCACCTACGATGTCTATGATTGCCAGAAATTTTCTTGAGCGGCAGGATCAAAGTTTGACTAAATCTGGAATGACGGCGAGCGTATTTTGTAAAAATAGGGAAGTAGAATAAGTTATAAACTACTTTTTTATCTTGAAAGTTTTTCGCAGTGGAATAAAAATAAAGTATCTAAGTCTATTTCACAATCAAATTTTATAGATATTAAAACCTGAAAGACCATCTCCCGAATATCATTTGATAAAGAGTTTGTTAAGTTAATTTAAATTTATTTTAATGTGAATACCTCATACCTCGGGGATATATCCACTGTATTTAATCTATTGATAAGAATAAATGAATAACCGTGGTTTTGTAATTTCTAAAAAATGTCTTATTTATGCGGTGTATTTCTTGAACAGAACAATTTAAGTAGGATAGCGTGATTGCACGTTTATATTTAAGCTAATAACTTGAACATCCTAAGATATTAAAATAGCCTAAGCAATACATAATTTTAACAACTTTATCAAGAAAGGGAGAGAGGGGAAATTTATAATGCTGATGTTTACTACCTGTAACTCATTTGGACTTAAGACGTATTATTCTAAACAGAATCAAGTGGATTAATAAGCTACTTATGAATAGTCATTTTTTGATAAATAATAAGCAATGAATAATTAAAAACAATATTTTCAAAATTACCTCAGTCTATTTGGGTAATAACAGCGAGTTAGTTTAAGAAACACTCTGACCTAAAAGTGGTTTACATGTTATTAAATCCCAGTTTTAAGATTTTCATTAATTTTATTTAGTCTGCACCACAACTCAACCATCTTCTTTCTTATTTATAGATAGCCAAATATCCATCCAGATCTAAAATCGTAATTTTAAATACTTATGATTCGTTTATGAATTATTTAGCCTAAGCAAAATATATCCCCATAAAATAGCCTAAGCAGGATTTTATATTTAAAAATTTCGCAATTGATTAATTCCAAATATAAACCCACTATAAACACTTAAACAAAGAAATCATGGAATTCTCAAATGATCCTAAATTATCAACTTCAACACCACGAAACGTCAGTACTATCTCCAATGGTCTTCATTCATGGTTTATTCGGTAGTTTAAGTAATTTAGGCGTACTAGCTCGATATTTTTCTGAGCAAAGAACCGTGATCCAACTTGATGTATGCAATCATGGTCTTTCTGCTCATAGTTCAGACTTAAATTATCAGCTTATGGCTGAAGATGTCCTAGAAACTTTATCCAGTTTAAATATTCAAAAGTTCGTAGTAGTAGGGCATTCCATGGGTGGGAAAATTGCCATGAAATTGGCTGATTTAGCCCGTGTACAAACTGAAAGGTTGGTCGTCCTGGATATTACACCAATCCAATATCATGAGAGTCATCATACTGAGATTTTTAAAGCTTTATTTGCGGTGCAGCAAGCAAATGTTGCTTCACGACTTGAGGCAGCAAAAATTATGCGTGAATACATTGATGAAGAAATGGTAATTCAGTTTTTATTAAAATCCTTTAATAAAGGGCAGTGGCTCTTTAATGTTCAGGCTTTATTTGATCATTATCCAGATATTATGGATTGGGAAAAGGTCGAAAAAATTAATCTGCCAGCTTTATTTCTTCGTGGCGGTAATTCTTTTTATATCTCAAAACCTGAACACTTTACAGCAATTGATGAGCAATTTTCTCAGGCGAAAATTGAATGCATTGAAAATACAGGACATTGGCTGCATGGTGAAAAACCAGATGAAGTGATCAAACACATGCAGGCCTTTCTAAATTAATTCACTTTTTATGCTTAAGGCTGAAATGTTTGAGTCTGTAATTGTCCTTCATGAATGAGTTGATGAGCCATTTCAGCTGTTTTCTTTAAACCGGGCATACGATATTCAGTATGTCCAAAATCTTTAATGGATTTCCAGCGACCGCCCCAGGTTAAACCCACCGATTCTGCAATCTGGCCATATAACTCATAACCACGCATGGCCCATGGATCACGTTCGCTAATCACCACCTTACCATCGCGTTTAAAGGCAATATCTGCAGCCAAACCAAACTGATGATAACTTTGAAAGCCTTTAGCCTTAGTAATATTACTGTTGGTCGCCAAAGAGTTTTGCCTTTCCGGACTTCGATAACTTTCGAGTACAACCAGCTCATAACCATGCTGTTCGCGCATAATTTTAAACACCATCAGTAAGCGCTGTTTAAATCGTGGATTCATCTTATGCCATTTACGGTCTGCTGTGCTGATATTTGGATTTATATGAATGTCTTCAATATTCAGATTAAGGCTTTGCGCTGAAATTACAGAATGATTTGCTAAAACTTCTTCTTGTAAGGCTTCAATAATAAGCTGTTCATCGACTTCAGTTGGCGCTGTTAATATTTGCCCATCTAATAATGCATAAATCTGTGGATCAACTTTCCTTAAATATTCAGCTTCAAACTTACTTGCAGTAAGTGGCTGCGTAAAAGTGAACATTAAAATACTGGCAAATAAGCTAAATCCTGCAATCAAAATCCACCATTGCTGTAAATACCATTCAGATTGAAGGTGCTCTGGCGATGCAGCCCGATGAAATTTCTGCACAAACTGTTTTACTTGAGCAAATTGTTGTCTGCTTTGTGGAATCAAATCAAGAAATAAATCCTGTATTCTTAATCGCAATTCGTAAGACAGTAGTACCAACATAGTCAAGCTTAATACAATAAAGCTGCTTAATATAATCAAAATCATTAGTTGAATGATTGATCTAATGATAACTTTAAAAATATTTTTTGGAGCATAACTTATCCAACGGCGCCATTTTTTAAGTCTTTATTTTTTATAAGGGTTCATCATATTTATTTGAAAATTGAGTTAGGGTAAATGAATCGTAATATAAGCTTGTTCAGCAGGAGTGCTAATCAAATTTTGATATTGAGAAAACACAGCAGCTTGTTCTGTTGACAAGGCATATTTAAAAACCACAAAGCTGATCACAGCAAATAATAATAAAAATATCAGAATCCAGAAAAATGGTAATTCACGATGGATGATATGTCGGATTTGATCTGGAATTGCTGAAAAAGGAGAAAAAGCAACTTTTTTACACTTGAGATAATCAATCTGATCTCCGATACGAGCAATCAGACTATTTAAATGCTCAATAGATTCAATTCGATACTTTCCCTGGAATCCCAATAAAAGGCAATGATGATATACCTCTAATACTGCCAGACGTTGCTTATCTTTATGGCGTATTTCTTCCAGATGTTCAAAGAAGCGAAAACCTGCAAGTTGTGAGCCAAACAGGATCAACTGCAAGGGACTGATCATCCAGGCATTTTGCAGATCAAAAAATTGCTCATCCTGCTGCGTGACAATTGTTTCATCTACTAAAGCGCAATAGGCATATTTTGCATCTTGAATATCTTTAGCTGAAAATTGCATCTGACGTGCCTGATGTTCAAAACTTTTCAACATCTCCAGAATTTTTTCACGAAAGGCTTCAATATCTGTAGGGAGATAATGATTTTTTAACAGGAAAACAATATAGAAGCCGTCATGCAGTAAATCTACCAGACTATTCGTATAGGTAGGGTAGCTTTCTACAGATTGCATGGCTGTATAACCGGCCCCGATTTGATCATCATCAAAAAGTGAAGAAGGAGAATTAGCGATTGTATTCATTTTTATTTTATCCATTCATGACAGCAATCAGTTCAACCGTAATATCCTTAAAACCGTTCGAGATATAAACACAAATTGATTCTGAATCCAGCATGCGCTGATACAGTTCATTATTTGGTTCGATCTCGAAATAATGCACACCGGAACGTACTGGAATTGCAGTAGGAACCTGCATGAGGTGCTGGACGGGTACAGCAGGCAAAGCTGCAACCACACGTTGTTCTACATCTATGCTACTGCCGACTTTAAAACGGATCGGAACATAGGCAATCAGATCATGTGCAGGCATAATGCTACTCGATACAGCAAGATATAGCCGGGTATTGCGACTGATCTTGTCAGTCTCCAGACTACCGAGCCAATAGGACGGGCGCGTTTCTTTTAAGCTGATGCTGATATATCGATTCGAAATAATTGTATCGAGTAAATCTCTGAGAATAATATCAAGCTGATTGAAACTGTCATACAAATGATGATGCTGATACTGCGGTAGTTGATCGATGTCATAGGCTGTTGAAAATGTGAGTAAGGAGCCGCTTAGTCTTAAAAGTTCCGCATATAGCCGTTCCGGATGAATTTGGGGATATTGCAAAATATGATTTAAGGTTGCATAAGCAGTATTTAAGGCATTCACTAGCCAGAAAGAGACGATATCCCCAGAACGGAATTCAATCAGTTTCTGTTCATTTTCCCGATTATTGGATTGAATCGTTTTAATCTTAGCCCGGATGATATTTAAAGTTCGCTTTAAATTGTCTAGCAGATATTCACAGGCCTGAATATGTAAAATTGGAGGAATAAATTTATGATCAAAATTAAAATTTCCCGAACTTTGTCTTTTGATTTGAGCAACCGGAAGATATAAATAACCATCCAGAGGCTGCTGAGGTTCATGGCCAACTTCAAAAAGTTTAAATTCTGCCCGACGGCGTAACAGGGTGATCTCCGCTGTAGTGGCATCGGTGAATAAATCATGAGTAGAGATTAAATGTGAGTGATAACGACTCGTCTGAGTGTTTTCAGCATGACTTACATTCTGCTTGTTCGGTTGTAGCATTGGTAAAGCCAAATAAATTAGCATTTCACCACGCAGGTTTAAGGTATCCAGTTGTACCGGTTCTGGTAATAAATCCTGTGCAGGTGCCTGATAAATTTCACCATCTTGCCAGATCATTTCAATTTTGCTCAATGCCAATATATGCATATTGAATTGAGCTTCATCAAACTGAATAGACTGTATTCCGTGAGCAAAAAGAAATGTCGCCCGAATCATATGACTCAAGCGTTGTTCATGATAGGCATCCTGTAATTGAAAATGCTGCGGTCTTAAAAATAGACCTTCGCCCCAAAGTACTTTTTCTGCTTTAAACATTTTAATATTTACCACTCATTCTTAGGTTCATCGTTGGCATATACACCCAGTAATTCATGTACATTTTCAATCGGATTATCGTTCTTAATGACTTGAGCCAGCCATTCATGTAATGGCATCTGACTCCATTTGATTGTCTTTTGCAGCATGTAGCTTACTGGACTATGTGGTTCATGCGATTGAAAATATTCAGATATTTGTTGTAATAACTGCATCGCCTGTTGACGATTGGCCAGATGATTTTGGGCGTGAAGTCGAAATTCTTGTATATCTTCAAGCGAGGTATTCATTACTATTATTTCAGGTATTTTGAGAGTGCCGGATTGCGATGTATTTATTTGATCCTGAGATATTGGAGAAATATCAGTTTTATAAATGCGTTTGATACTAGAAAAGATTGATTCCAGTTGAGAATCTGTGCTCGCGTAACTCGGTGCATCCGGGCCCAGCAAAAGATCCAGTGTATTTTTAAGGCGTTGCCATTGTTTCTGAATTTCCTGAAAATATAGTTCATTCTGGTTTAACACTGTTTGAGGAGTCTTCAGCAACAATTGCTCAAAATACTCCAAGTCCTGAACAGCATTATATTCAGAAGAATCATCTTGCTGCTGTTTGAGCTGTATATTGCGCTGATGCAGTAATACCTCATAATCGCTTAAACTATAAAAAGGTGCAGAACTGACCAAAGGCACCTGTTTCATCAGCGTTGGCAGTTGCGCAATCAAACCTTTTAATAATCCCAAACGCTGATCAAGATCATCCTCTTCGATTTGGGGATGTAAGGTTAACCAATATCGCTCAAGGCTTTGCTGGGTCAACTCTAACCCTCTGACAATCCCTTCAAAACCATAGAAATGACTCCAAGCCTCTATGAGCCAGCTATATAGGCGTATATCCTTGGTTTTTTCAGTTAATAATTCAATTATTTTATCGTGTACAAGTTGCCAATTGGCCTGTTTCGGTTCCGAGACCCAGTCACCCTGGTCCAATAAAGGATCATCGCGAGTTCTGGCCTTTTTAATCACATGAAAATCATTTGAAAATGAAAAATCCATGCCACAGGGCTGATCGGCTGAAATACTTTTCAATAAATATTCAAATTCCAGACTCATATTTATTCCAACTATTATATTTTATTTATTATTAGCTTTAATTTACTTCTACTAGGCAGCATCTACTTTACTGTTTTTAGACCGTACTTTTGGTGCTATTTTAACTTTAGGATCTACGCTATAAAAAATTTCATCATTCTTGATCTCAATATGAATCAGTTTAGGAATCTTTCCCTCACTCATGGTTCTCAATATTTCTGTAGCCAAAGCAGGCAATACTGAAGCATTTAAAATATGATCAATATTGCGCGCACCACTATCAACCTCGGTACATCGGCTGAGCAGAAGTTCGAGCAAGTCCCCACTATAAGTGACCTGGGTGACATATTGCTGCTGAATGCGTCGGGTAATTTTCCCCAGTTTATGCTGAATAATCTGGATCAATAGCTCATCGTGTAAAGGATAATAAGGCACAATCTGCATACGCCCTAAAAATGCCGGTTTAAATTGCTGATATAAACTTGGTTTGAGCAGTTCAATTAATCTATTTGCATCCGGCCAGTTTTCGACGGGTTGATTTAAACAGGCCTGCATAATGGCACTAGAACCGACATTTGAAGTTAATAAAATTGTCGTATTTTTAAAATCAATCAGCCGACCTTCGCTATCTTCCAGCATGCCTTTATCAAAGACCTGATAAAATAATTCCTGCACATCAGAATGAGCTTTTTCGATTTCATCCAGTAAAATCACACTATAAGGATTACGACGCACTGCTTCAGTCAACACACCACCTTGACCATAACCGACATAACCTGGAGGAGCACCTTTTAACGAAGACACGGTATGTGCTTCCTGATATTCCGATATATTGATCGTGATCAGATGCGACTCACCTCCATACAATTCTTGAGCCAAGGCCAGGGCAGTTTCAGTTTTTCCCACACCGCTTGGACCAAGCAATAAAAATACACCTTGTGGTTTGTTCGGATCATCCAGTTTTGCTTTAGATGTTTTAATACCTTGGACCAGTTGATGCAAAGCAAAGTCCTGACCCATCACACGCTGCGATAATTTATCTTGGAGTTTTAAGACCTGTCGGATTTCATCATTCATCATTTTACCGACTGGAATTCCGGTCCAGTCAGAAATGATCTGATGAATCATAGGGACTGTTACACGCTCGAACACAAGTGGGTGATCAGCCTGAATCTGGGTCAAACGCTGCTGTAATACTTTAATTTTATTTTTATTTTCAATTTTTTTGGATTGAACCTGTAATAATTTTATTTCCTGAACCAGTTGAAGTTCTTGCTGCCATTGCAGGCTTATCTGAGAAATTTCTTGTTCCAAATTTGAAATATTTTCTGATAATTCAATTAAACGTGTCTGATGACACGGAAAATTTTGATGCTCCTGATTTAAAATCTCATGTTCAAGCCGAAGATTATGCAGCTGTGCCTGTAACTGGTCTAACTTTGCAGGTTGTGCATTTTGGCTCAAAGCAACTCGTGCCGCGGCTGTATCTAATACACTAATGGCCTTATCCGGTAATTTCCGTCCACTGATATAACGATGCGAGTTACGTACCGCAGCAGCAATTGCTGCATCATCAATCTGCAACTGAAAATGCTGAGTCATGACCGGAATCATGGCACGCAACATATCGATGGCGACTTCCTCAGTAGGTTCTTCTACCTTCACTACCTGAAAACGGCGGCTAAGCGCAGCATCTTTTTCAAAGTATTGTTTGTACTCCGCCCAAGTAGTAGCGGCGATAGTACGCAGTTCTCCTCGTGCCAAAGCTGGTTTTAACAGATTGGCGGCATCATTCTGACCAGCCTGACCACCTGCACCAATCAGCGTATGGGCTTCATCAATAAACAGGATAATAGGATAACTGCAGGACTGAACTTCTTGAATGATTTGCTTCAGGCGATTCTCAAACTCGCCTTTTACACTGGCACCTGCTTGTAATAAGCCCAGATCCAATACATGAAGTTCTACATTTTTGAGTACATCAGGTACCTGATCATTCACAATTTTCAGGGCCAATCCTTCTACTACAGCAGTCTTACCGACTCCCGGATCGCCGGTAAGTATGGGATTGTTCTGATGACGGCGCATCAGAATATCCAGCATCAAACGGATTTCAAACTCACGACCGATCACCGGGTCGATTTGGCCTTGGCGTGCTTTTTCAGTCAGATTAATGGTGTATTGATCGAGTGCCAGTGTTTTATTTAATTTTAGCTGTGCGTTAGGTGAATCTTCTTTTACCTTAGTAAGCTGAGCATAGCTCGGGTTTTCAATACTCTGCTCGCAGAGCTCCAAAAAATGATGTTTGAGATGATCAATTGGAAATAGCTCAAATAAAGTAGAAGCACGAATCGTCATTTGATATAGATCAGGTGCAGTGAGCAGGGCAACCAGTAAATGTCCGCTGCGGATCATCGGATTCTGTTCTGCTGAAGCCAAAAGCCAGGCATGTTCTAATGCACGAATAATGGATTTGGCAAAGATAGGCGTACGAGAATTGCCTTTAGTCATTTGCTGAATGCTCTGATTCAGATCATGGGTGAGATCATCTTCGGAAATTTTATACTTTTTGAGCAATAATTTGAGATCGTTCAGGTCTGGCTGCTGTAGCAATTCTAAGAGAAAATGCTCAATTTCGATTTCATGATTTCGCTGTTTGATGCAGAAATTCGCTGATTTCTCAAGGCATAGGCGTGCATGCTCAGATAATTTTGTAATCAAAATTTTTAAATTACTCATATTTTTCTCTCTTAGAATATACAGCCTGATGTTTTTGGAATTTATAGCTATATATTTGTTATTATTAGGTTTATTTTTATTTATTTAAGTTTTTCTATGAGCAATCAAGATATATTGGCTCAAGATTTTTGGCATATTCTACTCAAGTCTATCCAAATGTCTGCATTCATTGGTCGGAATCTTACCATTTTAAAAATTACATAAAATAATTTAACAAAAACGCATTTATGTATTGACTTCCTGTGATAATTTTTTGTTAAATCCGCAACTAGATTTTTGAATTATAAAAATAGAAAAATAAATTTTGATTATAAAAATATAAAACAATAACCAAAAATTGAGGCTTATTTTGAAAAATAATCTAGGTTTTATTGTATTGCTCATCTCAGGGATGGCGCAGCTATGTTTTGCTCAAACCCATGCAGCAGAATTAAAAAAATCATGTATCAAGAGCTATCCACAAGCAAAAAATGATACTGATTCAACTATCATTGATTTATACCAGCAGTTATGCGACAAGACAGCAAGAAAAAATATGCATCTGCAGCAGCAATTGTCTACCCAAATTGCCAAACGCTATGTTGAAGTCGGTGATCATCTGAAAGCGCTCAATTTAATCGAGCAATTACATCAGCAAAATTATACTCATCAAGATTTAACTGATCTAGAATTCCTGGCAGGAGTTGGGATATCTTCCCAAAGTCTGGAACAG
Source organism: Acinetobacter sp. AS5 (assembly GCF_048957595.1). Classification (NCBI taxonomy): domain Bacteria; kingdom Pseudomonadati; phylum Pseudomonadota; class Gammaproteobacteria; order Moraxellales; family Moraxellaceae; genus Acinetobacter; species Acinetobacter sp. AS5. The sequence goes on from NZ_JARDAL010000002.1 coordinate 174,447, forward strand.
ATGCGTAGTACAGAAGTCCGTGCCTTAAATGACTCTACCTATCCACAAGCCAAGTCGCTAAGTGAACATATTTATCTGGCACAGCCTGTAGCAAAATTTTCTGCATCTGCCTTAATGACAGCGCGGAACTCAAAAGTAAAACAGACTAAAAAGAAACCAAATATCCCAGTAAAACAAAACCTAAGTCAAAATAAAAATAAAGCATCGAAAAGCAATCTAAAAAATAATACGGCTGCTATCAGTAGTAAAAAAACAGAAAGTATCAGTACACGAACCCCCACTCCTAGTACTAATCCATTTGGATCATTAAATAATAATTAATAAGGAAAATCATGATGGCTAAGCGTGAAAGTGTACAAAAAAAATTACAGCGTATTCGACCACCACGTGTGCAATTGACCTACGATGTTGAGGTCGGTGATGGCCGTGAAATTAAAGAATTACCCTTTGTGGTAGGGGTTTTGGGAGATTTTTCAGCAGCATCGGAACTTGAAAAAACCAAGCTCAAAGATAAAAAATTTATCAATGTAGACTTGGGAAATATTGATGAGGTGATGCAGTCTCTGGCGCCTCGTGCCAGTTTTCAGGTGGAAAATAGTTTGACTGAAGAGAGTGGCACAATATCAGTAGATTTGGTTTTTAATGCGATGGATGATTTTCGGCCAGAACAGGTAGTCCAACAAGTCGAACCTTTGCGAAAACTGGTAGAAGCACGAGAACGTTTAACTGATTTACGCAATAAAATATCCAATAATGAACGTCTAGAAGATTTACTGGATGATATTTTAAAAAATACCGACCAAATCCGTAAAATGAGTATGGAGGCAGACAATGAATCACTCTAATGCTGCAACTACCACGAATGTTGCTATTGAAGAATACTCAATTCTGGACTCTATTGTTGAACGTAGTCAAATTGCGCGTAATGAAGAAGAACATGATCGGGCCAAAAGTTTGATTGGTGAGTTGGCCAAGGAAGTCATGGCCGGTACCGTTATAGTTTCAGACAATATGACCTTGGCTTTAGATAAACGCATTGCAGAAATTGATGCGCTTATTTCTACCCATCTGAGCAAGATCATGCATCACGAGCAGTTTCAAAAAGTTGAGTCCACCTGGCGAGGGCTGTATTACTTTTGTCAGGAAACGCCATCACACTCTTTAATTAAAATTCGTATGTTGAATACGACCAAAAAAGAATTGATTAAAGATTTTCAAAGTGCCAGCGACTTTGATCAAAGTACTCTATTTAAAAAAATCTATGAAGAAGAATATGGTTCATTTGGCGGTGCGCCTTATGCGACCCTCATTGGTGACTTTGAGTTTGATCGCACACCTTCAGACCTGTATTTGCTCGAGCAGATTTCACATGTAGCATCAGCGGCACATGCACCGTTTCTCTCAGCTGCAAGTCCTTCCATGTTCGGATTGGAAACTTTTACTGATATTGATCGCCCACGCGATGTTTCTAAAATTTTTGAAACAGCTGAATATGTGCAATGGCGTTCATTCCGGGAAAGTGATGATGCTCGTTATCTGGCATTGACTATTCCACGAGTATTAGGCCGTTTACCTTATCATCCTAAAGATGGCAATACGACAGCAGGCTTTAACTATGTAGAAGAAGTTTCAGGTGAAAATCATAATGAATACCTGTGGATGAATGCTGCTTATGCTTTGGGGACGCGTTTAACCAATGCCTTTGATATGCATGGCTGGTGTGCTGCGATTCGTGGGGTTGAGGGTGGCGGTTTGGTCGAAGGTCTGCCAGTGCATACCTTTAAAACCAATGATGGAGAAATCATATTTAAGTGCCCGACTGAAATTGCGATTACGGACCGTCGTGAAAAAGAACTCAGTGATCTTGGCTTTATTCCATTAGTACATTGTAAAAATACCGATTATGCCGCGTTCTTCGGTGCCCAATCTACCCAAAAACCAAAGAAATATGATAACGATATTGCCAATGCCAATTCCGCATTATCCAGTCAGATACAGTACATTATGGCAGTCTCGCGAATCGCTCATTATTTAAAAGCAATGATGCGAGATAAGGTGGGAAGTTTTACATCTGCAGGAAATGTCGAAGCATTTCTAAACGACTGGCTGTCTCAATATGTACTTTTGGATGATGGCGCTTCACAGGAAGCCAAAGCACAGTATCCACTGCGTGAAGCTTCGATAAAAGTTGTAGAAAATCCGGCTGAACCTGGACATTACAAATCTGTGGTCTTTTTGAGACCGCATTTTCAGTTAGACGAGTTGTCTGTATCTTTACGACTGGTCACTGAGTTACCGCAGTCGAGTCATTAAGACCGCTGCTAAAATTATAAGAATATTTATAACAACAGGAAAATTATTAAAATGAAAGACATTTACATCCAGTTTCGTGGCAAATATAAAGTTGATGGTGAATCTCGTGATTCAGAACATAAAAGCTGGCTAGAAGCAAATTCCTGGTCGCACAACATTCGTCAGCCAAAATCTGCCACATCTTCCAGTGTAGGCGGTCATACCGCAGAACGAGTTGAACATTCCGACATGATTTTTATGAAAGATCTGGATGCAACCAGCCCAAAACTTTGGGAAGCTTGTTCGGCAGGTTATACCTTCGATGAGGTACAAATCGATTTTTATCGTGCTAATGGTGATAAACGCGTTAAATACCTGCAAATTAAATTAAAACATGTGCTGGTTTCTCAGGTCACTCCGACAGTAAATCAAGAAGGCGTTCCAACAGAAGCTTTTGGTTTGAAATATGCAGCAGTTGAGTGGACGTATAATCAGCAAGATATTAATGGTACACAAAAGGGTGCCGTGACCAAGAAATGGTCATTATCAAATAATACTGCTTCTTATGCAGCGTAATTTGACCTTTTTTAGAGGCTGGTCTTGATCAGCCTCTCTGATATTTATAAAAATAAATAAAATTAGACTATAACAATATGAATTTGGATCAGCTTTACCCTTACGGATTTAGAACAACATTATTTGACCGTCTATTACCTCAGGACATTCAATGTTCTCAAGGGCTTTCATTGCAGGCTTTAAGAGAGTCTGTAGCAGATGATCTGGAAGATCTGTTGAATACTCGTTTAGTTAACTTGGATGTAGATGACAGTTATGACCAGGTCAAACGTTCAATTCTTCAATTTGGCATCATTGATTTTGTAGGTCTTTCAACGGCAAATCCAATGGACCGGGATAAAATCTGCCGCTCGATTGAACATTCTATTCACGCGCATGAACCACGCTTAACACAGGTAAAAGTCGAGATGCTGATGGATGAGCATAATAGGGGAAGTCTGTGTCTAAGTATTCAGGCATTCTTAAATATTTATCCCCTATATGAACCGGTAATTTTTGACGCATTCCTCAAGCCTACTACGCAACAATACGTAATTTTGTCTAAAACATCAGCAGGTGTGCTGTGATCGAAGAATTATTACCTTATTACGAAAAGCAATTACAGGAATTTGGGCAACAATCACGAGAGTTTGCCAATAAATACCCAAAAATTGCCCAACGCCTTTCGTTGAATCAAGAGCAGATTGATGATCCGCATATCGAAAGACTGATTCAGGCATTTTCCCTGATTTCTGCCCGGATCGATAAGAAACTGCACGATAGTTATGAAGTATTTACACGTGCTATTTTTGAGGTGATGTTTCCACAGTACCTTAAACCTTTTCCAGCATGTTCAGTGGTCAGTTTTGACGATGCCATTAAAATCCGACAGCTTAAAAGTAGCCAGCAGATTCCCAAGCAAACTGTATTAAAATCAAAAAGTATCCGTGGGGTACAGTGTGAGTATCGTACGACAAACCAGGTTAATTTATTACCAATCGCCTTAAAATCTGTTAATTTTAAAACGCATGCTTCGACTCATGTTCATTTAAATCGAAATGCAACCTTGAGCTTTGGTTTTGAAATTTTTAACCAGCAGCAGCGACTGTTGGAACAACAAAAATTACCTATTTATCTGGATGCAATTACCAGCTTTCCATTGCAAGTACTAGATTGTATTTTTAAGCCAGAGACTGGTTTTTCTGTAATAGTACAGAATCAAGAGATTGATATTCAAAATCCATTTGAACTAATGGGATTTACTGAAGCGGAAAGTGCGCTCCCAGTTGATCAACATACTCATCATGCCTATCGTTTATTAATCGAGTATTTTTGCTTTCCAGAAAAATTTAATTTTCTTAACCTCAATCTGAGTTTTTTAAGAGAATTAAATATAGAAACCGCAGAATTTGAGCTACACATTCATTTTAAAATAAATCTGAATGATCAAGCTATGATCAGAAATTATTCAGAATTAAATAGCGCTAATTTCAAATTATTTGCGACACCAGTTATAAATTTATTCCCTAAACAGGCTGAGCCACAAAAAATTGATCATCTGCGCCTGGAATATTCATTAATAAGTGATGTACATCATCCTGAATATTTTCAGGTATATGCGATCACCGAAATGAAGTTATTGAGAGAGAAACGCGAGAACAGTCAAAAAACTTATCCCGTATTACCTTTTTTTGCCATGAGTCATTATCATCAGGCTGATGCTCAATTTTATTATCACCTGTTGCCCGAGCAAAGTAATACCAAGCATACAGAACTGAAATATTCGATTATTTCCAAATCTTTAGAACCACAAAAAATTTCATCAGACTTTATCAGTATGCAGTTGTTATGCAGCAATCGGGATTTACCTTATGAAAGTTATAACAAAGATCAGAATAACTTATCTCTCAATGACAATAGTTTGGCACGTAAAGCCATATTATTAAAAAGACCCAATTTACCTTATTGTTTTGATCAAAAGCAGCAAGAACAGTGGCGAATTATCTCGCATTTATCATTGAATAATCTTTCTTTAATGAAAGCAAATGCAGTCAGTCACATTAAGGAATTACTTGAACTGTATAACTTGCCGCAATCCAAAGACAACCGGCTAATTATTAATTCAATTCAATCGATCCAGTTTTCTCTGAGCCAGAAGTTGCGTGAGCATAAACCATTTCCACTTTTTGTACGGGGTGTCAAAGTTGAAATCCAGATCGATCCAGAAGTCTTTAGAGGAGCCAGTCTGTATATCTTTGTGCAACTTTTAAATCATATTTTTAATTTGAAAGTTCAAATGAATAGTTATGTGGATATGCACGTCATAGATTCAAAGTCAAAACAGGAGTTATACCAATGCATACAGAATGTTGGTGGCAAAAGGCTTCTGTAGTTGGTCGGCTCTTTCAGCAGCCGACCAGCTTTGAATTTATTCAAGCCACGCGATTATTAAGACATGCACCTGCACGGAACAGACATCAAGGATGGAGTAAATCATTTGAATTTATTAGTTCACTCAATCTTAATTTTCCAACTTCTGAAATTGAATCATTGCAATGTCAAGATCATAAAGTTCAGATGACCAATTTAATCGTGGGGTTGACTGGCGTACAGGGCGTATTGCCTTATATCTATACACATAAAATTAAACAGAGTACCGGGGCACACCGAGAAGAAAGCTTACACTTTCTCGGACTGTTTAATCATAAATTGTCTGCACAATATGTCGATGCCTGTCTGAATTATCATTTACCACTGCGTTATGAAATTGAGCATGAAAATCATTATCTAAACATGCTTCATGCTTTGAGTGGCTATAGCGGTCAACAACATGAACAGCAACCTATAGATGACTATTTTGCTGAGTTTTCAGGCTTGATGCAGGGGCAAAATAATACCCATTATGCGTTAAGCAGCATATTGTCTTGTATTTTTAAATATCAATTTAAGATTAATGAGTTTATTCCGGAAAGCTTCCAACTGGATGATCAGCAAAAAAGCGGTTTGGGAGCTTTGCAACCAGTTTTACTGGGAATCAACAGCTTCTGTGGAGAGACCATTCAGCAAATTGATGAAAAAATTGAAATCGTCATTGGTCCATTAAAACGTGAAGACTATATAAATTTTTTATCTGAAGGAATACATAGCGCCAAATTGAAACAGTTACTTCAAACCTGGTGTAGCCCGACCATGTTAGTGGATCTTCGGTTGATTCTAGACAAAGATGAATTATGCCCAGCCCAACTTGGAGAAGTACATTCGATGGGGCTAGCCAGAGGAGCTTTATTAATGCTGAATCCGGCAATCCACAATGCGGAAACCTGCTATAGCCTGATAGGAAAAATGTCATGATTAAGCGTATTATTCAGACTTTTATAGTTTTATCCGTTTTAAACAATGTTCTTGTCATTTATTACTGGCGAGATACTCAATACGATCCATCAAATATTGATTTCCTATTATATTTTGGCATTTTACCTTTGTTAATTTGCTTGTTGTTATTAACACCTTATTTTATTTATAAAGCTGTAAAATCCTATAAACAAAGACAGCAAGAACAAAAGGATAGGGCTCATAAATCTCTTCAAGCACAACAGCAAGAATTAGAAAATAAAGAAGAATTGGATCAAGCGATTGAGGATTACACGCTCAATATTTTTTCAGCTGCCGCTTGGCACAGTTTTGGCGAAAATGCAGAGATCTTGCAGCACATGAAGCAGTTCAAGAGTCCTGAGCTGGACTCAGAACTGCTAAATCGTTTTGGTCTACCTATATTGACATATCGCATTCATTCTGTGGACCGCTTACTTGAAGAAAACGGGACTAGCGAAGAAATGCTTCCAACATTACAGGAACAACGAATTCAACAGTTGATTCAACAACAACTCGAACAGCATGAAGAAAGTCTGAGCTTAATTTCAGAAAAGTTAAAACGTTCAGCACTATTTTATGATCACGAACTGGCTTATGAATATCGAATGCATCCGGGATGGATACAGGAGAACTACTGTGAAGATGAAGGAAATATTGCCTCTAATCTAATAGCAGTAAGCCGATTAAATAGGTTGAATCTGCATATTTTATTGGCGGATCATATGACTGGGGAGTGGAGTAATCTCTATCAAGAGCAGCTTATAAGTCAAATTCAACGACAATACGCATTGCTGCCTGTCCAAATTCATACCAAGTTTTATCTCCTATCTGCTGATCATGCTTATTCAGCTTTGCTGGAGCTATTACAGGAAATTTCAGGTCAATCACATGAGATCAGCTTGATCATTATGGCGGATTCTGAAATTGATCAGGATTGTCTGGATCAGCAATTTTGGCAAAATGAAGAGTATATTGCTGCAGAATATACTGCCAGCTGGTGTTTATCCGCACATGACTTAGAGGTTGAGGGGATGATGCCTTCACGAATATTGACTCTCAGCAAGTACGTCACTGACCTATATGCGTACTTGGGTCAGAATCAGGTTGATCTGTCCTATCAGCTGGAACAGGCACATCCTTTTTTAGTTTTCTTAGATGAAGCCACTCAGTCTAAAACAATGAAAATAATACAAGAAAAATTTACTAATATTGATTTTGAGCCGGAGCATACCATTTATCCTCAAAGCTATTTGGGGCATACCCAACAATTGGCAGCAGTTTTTGCAGCGATGATGTCATCATATCTATACGACAATGTCATTACAATAAGCTATAGCACACAACAAGAATCAAGCTATTTATGTTTTAAAAATAAAGAAAGTGATCAACTGAATGAAATCTCATTAGTAGCCTAACTATTTATAAAAATTAAAGAAGAAAGAGATAAAAGTGAATACATTATTTTATACAGTCCTGGGGTATGTCTGGCAGTACATTAGCAACCCTAAAACAATGATGGCCTTATCCTTTTTAGTGGTCATTATTTCTATAAAAAATACGGTTTCTGATCGCATTTTCTGGATATTGCTGACCGTCTATGTCGCCATATTAATAGGCTGGGGGATTTATACACTTATCCGGTGTTATCTGCATACTAAAAAGGGTGAAGAAATCGAGACTGCCTTATCTCAAGGTTTTGCAGCTGAAAGCAAATACAATAATAAAGAAGAACTTCAGCAGATCAGTCAGCAAGTCAAACAATCTATTCAGTTGATTCGTAAGTCAAAATTAGGCGATCGTAAGGGTCACGCGGCACTGTATGAACTTCCTTGGTATATGGTCATCGGTAACCCGGCGGCTGGGAAAAGCTCGGCGATTTATCATTCCGGTTTGCGGTTTCCTTTTGAAGAAACTCATCAGAAAATGGTCTCTGCCGGACTTAGCGGAACTCGAAACTGTGACTGGTTTTTTTCAACTCAGGGTATTTTCCTGGATACAGCCGGACGCTATTCAGTCTACCCGGAGGACCATTCTGAATGGTTAGGCTTTTTAAATATTCTCAAGAAAAATCGTTCTAAAGCGCCCGTAAATGGTCTTATTGTGATCGTAAGTATCGCTGAGTTGGTCAATCAAAGTCCGGAGAAATCTCTACAACTGGCCAAGAACCTGCGTGCCCGTATTCAAGACCTGACTGAACGTCTAGAAGTTTTTGCGCCAGTTTATTTGGTATTTTCCAAGATGGACCTGATTGCCGGCTTCACGGAATTTTTTGATTGTTATCAAGGACAAGAATTGGATCAGGTGTGGGGCGCAACTTTGGCTTATCAACCAGACTCGAGTGCAAATGCTGTTCAGCTATTTGAAAAGCATTATGGCATTTTATATGAGGGTCTGAAAAATGTAAGTATGACCCATTTAACCCGTCGGCATTCACAGCATATTTCACCCAGTGTAATGACCTTTCCACTGGAATTTAAGAGTCTCAAACCGGTATTAAGAACCTTTATTTCCACTTTATTTCAAGACAATCCTTATCAGTTTAAACCGGTTTTTCGTGGATTTTATTTTACCAGCGCCTTACAGGAAGGCTCCATTGAAAGTCCAATGACAGAACAGATTGCTGAGGACTTTCATCTGATCCGCAGCGATAATCATGATCTTGGCCTGTCTAAAGAGTCTGTATCACAGAATCATGGTTATTTTCTGAAAGGTTTATTTTCTGAAGTGATTCTTAAAGATAAAAATCTGGTGAAGCAGCATATTAATCCGGCACGAAAACGCCGACGCTTTATGGCTTTTACTGGTGCTTTACTTACTGTATCGATGGTGTTGAGTCTGTGGGTGTGGTCTTATCGAAATAATCAGCAATTAATGGAAGAAGTTCAGGCGGACCTGAATAAGGTCGTACAGATGCAGAAACAGTCAGGAACGGAGCTGGTCACACAAATCGATGCATTATTAATTTTGCAAGCTCATCTACAACAGTTAGATCAATTTGATCAGAAGCGCCCATTAAAATACAGTTTTGGTCTATATCAAGGACAACAGATCAGGGAGAAACTGCAAGCTGAATATCTTAAAGGAATTGAGCAATTAGTATTGCAGCCCAGCCAGCAAAATATTGCAGAATATCTACAACGGGTAAAAAGCAATGCAGCAGTTCTTAAAGAAAATCATATTCATGTGCAAATTAATCCGACTGCACAAGTTCAGCAACTCGCATTAGAACCATCTGACCAAAATCCGCAAGATGCTTATAATGCACTTAAAACATATCTGATGTTGAGTAACCGTAAATCTATAGATTCCAGTCATCTCAGCGATCAGTTGACACGTTTTTGGCGGACTTGGCTGGATCAGCATCGTGGTCAGCTGCCACGTGCTGAAATGCTGCAAAAGGCCGAGCAGTTACTTAGCTATGCCATGACACTGACAGATTCGAGTTCATTTCCCCAGCTGGATTCCGATACTGTTCTGGTTGAACAGACTCGCCAGGTTTTAACCGCGATGATGACCGGAGTGTCTGCACGAGATCGTGTATATAACAAAATTAAAATGCGGGCTTTGGTACGTTTTCCTGCATTAACGATCAAACAGATGGTCGGGGAGAATGCTCAGACAACCATGTTGGGAAGTTATGCCTTACCCGGTTTTTATAGCTATCAAGCCTGGAACGAATATGTACAACCTGCCATAGAAACCGCGGCGCAAAGCCCAACTGAAAGTAAAGATTGGGTACTTAATACATCACAGTCTGATGATTTGAGTTTTAGTGGCAGTCCTGAACAAATTCGACGCCAGCTGACTGAAATGTATAAAAAAGAATATATCAGCGAATGGCGTAAATTCTTGGGTGCCATTTATTATGCCAAGGCCGGTGACTTTAATCAGCAAACATATCAGATAGATATTCTTGGCGAACCAGAAAACTCACCGATTCGTAAAGTCATACAACGGATAGCGCAAGAAACCAGCTGGGATAATCCAATGGTACAAGCTGAGTTGGCGGTTCCACAAAAAGGTTTTATTGCCTGGTTTAAACGCAAGATATTGCAACGTCATGATGGCAAGTTGGCACAGAATTCTGCATCGACTTTCTCTCAGGGGATGATTGCCAAAGACTTTCAGATCTTCTACCAGATTGTACGTACACGAGATGATTTGCAGAACCGGTCGCTGCTGGATGAGTATATGCAATCTCTGGCCAAGATACGGAGTCGCTTTAATGATCTAAAAAGTTCTGGAGATATTGGTCCGGCGAGCATGATGCTCCTTAAGCAGACCGTTGATGAGCAGAATTCTATCTTTAATATCACTCAAAAGTTTGTGGATGAGAAAATGTCGGTAGGAACCCATGAGCTGGATCAACAGCTGATTAAAAAGTTGTTTAGTGTTCCTCTCACACGTTCCTTTGAAAGTCTGATGCTCCCGGCACAAGCTGAAATGAACGAACTCTGGCTAATACAGGCCTATCAACCATTTAATGCAAATTTATCGCAAAAATATCCGTTTAGCAATCAAGGTAGCTTACAGGCAACCTCTCAAGAAATTAATCAGATTTTTGGTGAAAATGGCAGTATTTCCCGTTTTGTCAAAGAGCATCTTGATCCCTTAGTGATCCGTCGTGGCTATAGCTTAAGCTCGAAAACCTGGCAAGATTTAGGGCTTAATCTAAATCCTGTGTTTGTTGCAAACTTTCAAAATTATGTCGCGCCTGTGAATGGTATGGCAACTGGTGAGTTAAATAATACCAGTCGTCAGGCAGTGAGACCCAATCAATCTAATTTCCAGTTTTACCCACTGGAACAGGCTCATTTATTGGCTTATACCATTGATATTGATGGACAAAGAATGCTATTTGAAAACGGAATTCAACAATGGGTGAATTTTATCTGGCCAAATTCCGGCGCAATTCCAGGCGCACGGATCACGGTGATTGATTTGGAAGGGAAGACCCATACCATTTTTGATGAGCCTGGGGAATATGGAATCAATCGTTTGATTGATAGTGCTCAGCGTACACAAAAAGGCAATATTTTTGAGATGGTCTGGCGCAGTAAAGAGAATCCTGAACTATTTGTGAAGACCAATTTTCGTTTGGTGAGTGGAAATAATGCAAGTTCTATCGGAAGTAATCCAAGTTATAGCAATTTACAGTTGGTGGATCAGGTTGTTTCGAATAAAGCAGTAAGAGTGGTCGCAGCACAGAATACGACGATGTCAGGAAAAACAGCTCAGATAACTAAGACGACTGCTGCAAACACAGGAACTTTAGCGCCATGATACTCATCAATCATATTGTAAATGGATCACGTGGGTGAATTGATATGAATTAAAAACAACCAATTTTAGTGTAGAAAATAATTCAAGGTTGGCGGTACTAGAATAGTCTTTAACTGAGAGTCAGATAAGCCTGACTCAAAGCATTAAATTAATTAAATAAACATTTATAGAAGCATAAAATGAAAATAAAAAATAAATACTTAAAGTTAAATAAAATCATTATTTTATTCTGTTTTTTAATTGGTTTTAATGTGCATGCACAACCTGTAATTGCTGAAGGTAATGTACCGAATAACAGTAGTAAGCAAGCTATTTTGGCGAAATTGTATTCAATTTATGGTCAGGAAAATGTGATAGATCGCATTCAGATTCGTCAAGTAGTAGCACCAACGGGTTGGTCAAATATAGTCACTGATGTGATTAATGAAGACCTTAAAAAGGTTAAACACGGAATGTTAACAATTAAAGGTTCTGATATTCAGCTAACGGGTAAAGTATCAAATTCTTATGAAATTCATGATACTACAGAAAGATTTAAGGGTTTAACACCCGAAAATTACCGTTTAAATGCACAGCTTTCAGTCAATCAGGCAGAACAGAAGATTATTGATGCTGCATTAAAGAACCGGATTATTGAATTTGAATCTGGCAGTGCAATATTAGCAACTTCAGGTATACAGATACTGGATGAAATGGTCAGTGCCTTAAATAAAGTTAGCGGAAAAAAGATACGGATTATTGGACATACGGATAGTTCAGGCGATACTAATAAAAATCTCATGTTGAGTCAGCAACGTGCAGAAGCAGTAAAAGCTTATTTAATCGCAAAAAATCTTCCAGCGCATTTACTGAGTACTGAAGGTTCAGGTTCAAGTAAACCTGTAGCGGATAATGCAACAGCTGAGGGTCGTAAGAGAAATCGTCGGATTGAATTTGAAGTGCTTTAACGTTTAAGTTGCTTGAGCAGCTATAAGTATATGGTGAATGACCTGTATGAGTATATTAATAGTTGTTATTCACCAATTAAAATGTCTATGCGATAAACCATTTAAAATGTCCTGTTTTTAACCACAAGAGTCAAGCAC